>JAUPKT010000380.1 GCA_030837305.1 Thermodesulfobacteriota bacterium | reverse complement strand
CAGTAGACGAACTAAAGAACATGAAATGTTGGCGGAACATTGTAGTGGAAGATGACCTTCCGATATTTGACGCTAACGTAATCGGTATTCCCCCCGGTACATCAGGTTACAGTGAACTCAGGCTCCGTAGGAAAACTGGTGAGGAAATATCGGTTTCCTCCTTTGTTGAGTGCGTTCCTGACCCCAATTCTCTGGATGGTCTTCGTCTATATGGTGGGCTTGTGGACATCACCGATCGTAAACAAGCCGAAGAAGCTCAAAAAATTTCGGAATTGCGGTATCGTCGTCTCTTTGAAAGTGCGCAGGATGGGATTCTGATACTTGATTTCGACACAGGCAAAATATTGGACGTGAACCCGTATTTGACAGACATGCTCGGCTATACTCATGAAGGTTTCTTGGGAAAGTATGCAGAGGGCGGAGGAAAATCGCGGAGGGTGGCGGTCGAAAAGTGCGGCACCGGTTGGATAATTAGCTTTTCGTATTTCTGTCTGTCAAGGGTTTCCTCCTTTCAGGTTTGTGGTTGTATGTGGTTGGGTGTTCGAGAGGCCCGTTTCTTGGCATGCTTGAGTCTGTAGCTTTCTCCATTTGCTTCGAGAATATGGACTCTGTGGGTGAGGCGGTCGAGCAGAGCGCCGGTGAGACGCTCGGAACCAAGTATCTCGGTCCAGTTCTCGAAAGGGAGATTCGTAGTGACAAGGATGCTCTGACGCTCATAGGCGCGGCTGACAACCTCGAAGAGGAGTTCTCCTCCTGCTTTGGAAAACGGCACGTATCCCAATTCGTCGAGCACCAAGAGTTGTTGTCGTTCCAGTTGTCTATGGAATCGCTGGAGAGTCCTGTCTTCCCTGGATTCCAGAAGCTCGGTGACCAGACCGGTGACCGTGGAGAAACGGACGCGGCGTCCCTGCATACAGGCTGCAAAGGCTACAGCACACGCCAGGTGAGTTTTTCCGGTGCCGCTATTGCCTATGAGCAAGACGTTTTCGCGTTTGTCTATGAATTCTCCTCCCAACAGTTCCCTGACCAGAGGCTCGTTTATCGACGGCTGGGCTTTGAAATCAAAGGTATCGATGGTCTTGATCACAGGAAACCGTGCTTCCTTGACCCGTCTTTCCGCAGCCTTTCTTTCACGATCAAGTAATTCCCGTTCAGCCAGGCGCAACAGATAGGTGGGATAATCAGACCTGTCATCTGTACAGACCGATGCCATGGAGGCATACTCCCTCAGCATAGTAGGCAGTTTGAGCTTCTTGAGATAGTGTTGCAGGAGAATGGTGGGCTTGTCTTTCTCGCTCATGTGGCACCTCCGTGGGAAAGCAGGTCCTGATAGGCGGAGATATTAGGTCTGGCCACTTTCACCAGACGCAAATGCGCTCGTCCATCAAGGCTGAAGGTAGTCTGTCTCCAGGGAGGTTGGGGGATGAGAAACTGAGCAATAGCGTCCCGGGTATGCGCTCGCACTTCCAGACCCTTTATCAGGGCTTGGGTCACCTTGGACAGACCGTGATCTTCTATGAGGCGGAGTACTCGAATATACTCCCTGGTTCCGTCGCCCTCACGCTCAGCCTCTGCCTGAAGCCGCCGATGGAGAATACCGAAGCACTCTGGCAGATTCAAATCTGCCAGGGGTAACGCATGATGCAGCGACCCGGGCTTTCTCTCCAGCAGTGGGAGGTAATGCACATAGTTGAAAAAGACGCCTTGTTTTCCCCAGGAGCGCCTGTGTTCAGCCACTGTCTCCGTTTTATGACACGGCACGACTCGATCAACGTATCCTTTCACCAGGATAGAATGGTGAGCGTAACGCACAGGTACCGAATAGTCGTTGTCGTCGAATCGTACCAGAGACAGAGAGCTTGCTGTGGTAGACTGCTTACGACATGCATCGAAGGGCGTTTGAGGAAGAGGAAGAAAAGCAGCTTGGTCTTCAACCAGGAGTTCCGCTTTGGGTCCACTCTTGCCGCGAAGACGCCTGTTGAGATCTTCCCGGCACATCTGTGCTAGCCTTTCGTTCAGTTCCTCCAGATTATGTACCTCCGGCACGGGGACAAAGAAATTAAGGCGAGTATACTTAACTACCCCCTCAACCACCCCCTTCTCATTGGCACGGCGAACTCGGCAGAAGTGATGATCAAAAAGGTAGTGGCTTTTGAGCTGCAAAAAACCGTATGTAAGCTTACGGTCGTGAGAACCGATGATCTGAGACACCAAAACCTTGCTGTTGTCATACGTGATCCTTCGGGGGACTCCCCCAAAAAACTCGAATGCCCGTACGTGTCCTTCCCAATAAGTCTCTGTACATTCCCGCTCAAACACTGCAATAAAAAAGGCGTCCGAATACGGAAGCGCCATCACCATGAAATGAACCTTACGTAACTTCCCCGAGACCTTTGCCAAGGCTTCACCAAAATCCACCTGCGCCTCTGCCTGCCGGTGAATCAGAGGCATGAAAACCTCCCGACTCTGCCGCTTGATCTGTCCTACCGCTTCTTTCACCTGCGTGTATTTGCCCTGATAACCCTCCTCCTTGATTCGTTCGTATATCCGCTTGGCCGTGTGTCGCTGCTTCCTCGGTAGCTGCTTATCACTCTCCAGAATGTCCCCAATCCGCTCGAGAAAGGGTCCTATCTTTGGTTTGCGACGCTCGTTCCTCAGCCTATAACCCGGAGGCTCTGAATGCCGGAGAATCTTCTCCAGCGTAGTCCAGTGCATCCCCTTCTCACGGAGAATTTCTCGCTTGCTCGATTCTCCCTTCAATACCCGAAGTCGTATGTCTGTCCATTCCTCCATGTTCTTGTACACCCCTCTCAACCTCCCGATAAAAGACTGACCGGAAAAGCCATTGGCTTGCCCGGATCCTCTCTATCAGGATCGGCCCGGTAGGGGTGCCGCGATTTTAAACCGCCCCATCTTGTGTCGCAGTTTTCAAGCGCCCTTTACATCTGCCCGTTGAAGAAGCTGTTTCTTCCACTGAGCTATCTGGTTCGGATGCACCTGGAAACGCTGGCCCAGCTCCACAAGCGTCTGCTGCTCCTTGATTGCCTCCAATACCACCCTGGCCTTGAACGCCGATCCATGGTTCCTTCTCGGTCTCTTCGCCATCGCCGCTGCTCCTTTCTCTCTTCATACTGTAGAGCAACTCTCGGCCTTATGCCACTGCCCAAT
>JAUPKT010000379.1 GCA_030837305.1 Thermodesulfobacteriota bacterium | reverse complement strand
CTGTCAGACAAGTTACGCTTTCTGTTCCTTGACACAGGCGCTCTCTATCGAGCAGTGGCCGTACATCTTCTCCGTTGCGGCATATCACCCGACACACAGACTGTGCCGCCGACCGTACTTGACTCTCTGGATTTAAGGGTTGACATGGGCATAGGAGCAATGCGTGTCTATTTGAACAACGAGGAGATCGGTCCCCTCATTAGAGCGGAAGAAATTAGTGCCGCTGCTTCCAAATTTTCAGCCTTGAAGGAAGTACGGGAAGCCCTGCTTGTCATTCAAAGAACTACAGCAGACCAGCACAACACAGTGGCTGAGGGAAGAGACATGGGCACCGTGGTATTTCCTTACGCAGATGTCAAATTCTTTCTCACTGCCGATCTCACCGAGCGTGCTCGTAGACGTTATGGAGAGTTGAGTAACAAGGGCCTGAGTGTCGAGGTTTTCAAAGTGGAAGAAGACATGAGAGAGCGAGATGAGAGAGATGAGAGTAGAGTTTATGCGCCGCTGGTGAAGGCTGACGATGCAGTGTGCATAGACACTACCCGGTTGGCCGCGGAACAGGTCTTGCAACGCTTGTTGGAGCACATTGCACGAATGCGGTTTTCTGCCCTCAATGGCATAAGGAGCACATGATGTTGCGCGACATAATGATGAAGTATTCCGGAACAGAGGAGTGCATCTTCAGCGCAGAGGTCGAATCGCTCAGGGAGTTGCTGGAACAGGCCGTCGCCCAGGGTATCGACCTTACGCTTGCGTGCCTCACCCGGGCCGATCTGGCCTATGCCCATCTTCCCGATGCAAAGCTCAACTCGGCTGATTTGTCTGAATCAAACCTTTCGGGCGCGAACCTCAGACGCTCAAGGCTTATAGTGGCCAAGCTTGAAAGGGCTGATCTCAGCGGCGCGGACTTGTCGGAAGCAGGATTGTTGGGAGCAATGGTTGTAGCTGCCAAGATGGCCGGCGCCAATTTGAGACAAGCCAATCTTTGTGGCTCAAAACTCTGTGGCTCAGATCTCTCCAGGTCAAATCTTTCGCAAGCAGATCTGTCGAAAGCCAACCTTTCCGGAGCAAACCTGACCAAGGCGTTATTGCCTTTTGCTAATCTTACGGGAGCGTACCTGTTTGGGGCAAGACTTAAGAAGGCAGCGCTCTCCGGTGCTGATCTTTCAAGAGCGGACCTTTCAGGCGTTGATCTGTCCGGGGCGGATCTGTCTGGAGCCGTGCTCGCAGGAGCTAGACTCAACGGCGCCAATCTTGGTAGGTGTGATCTCTCTTTTACCGACTTTTCCGGTGCCGGCTTGGCCGGAGCTGATTTGTCCTCTGCCAATCTCACCGGTGCCGACTTTTCGGGCACGGATCTTTCCGGAGCAAACCTCCTCGGGACAAACCGCCTTCGCACAAACCTTACCGATTCGGATTTGTCAGGGGTAACCATGAATGATTCTTAGATTTGTGCCTGATTTCTATTCCGGGCTTTTCTGAAAGACACCGACCTCACATGTTTTTCCATTTTGCATAACGCATCATTGCTGCCAGTACACGAACCGCCCGTTCCAGGCTGGGAACTGCCAGGGCTCGACCATTTCCCTCCAACCTATAAACTGCCTCCTCGGGCTGGGACCCGTATAGCCAGACGACCACTGGTTTGTCGAACTGCGCCGACAATTCTTGTATGACTTGTTCAGCCCCCAAATGTTGTTGTTCCGCATGCCCCAGGCCAAGGGCCACGCAAATTACGCCATCAACATTTGGATCAGCCAACACATCTCTCAGGGCTGTACCATAAGCTTTTTGCATGCCGTTTTTCATCACCGCGGGCCAGATGTCCATGGGATTGGCAATCGGCATCCAATCCGGAGATAGATTTCGAAGACCTTCAGTGACGGCAGAAGAAAGAACCGCCGGCTGAAGACCATGTCGCTCCATGGCGTCCAACAGAATTATGCCGCCTGCGCCGGTGAGGGTTACTATGGCAACTCTCGGACCCCTCATCTCTGGGAGCCGGGTGAAGGCCCGAACCAAATCCCGTTGATCCTGAGTCTCCAAAACCCTCAAGATCCCGGCCTTTTGAAAAGCAGCAGCAATCATCCTGTCGTCGGCCGCCAGGGAACCGCTGTGCGATGCGGCCGATTTGGCCCCTTCCAAGGATCGTCCGGTCTTGAGAGCCACTATAGGAATTCGACGTCCAATTTCTTCCGCAACCGAGATGAAACGGCTGCCATCGGTGATTTGCTCTGCGTGAACGGCTACTACACGGATTCGTTCCTCTGTACCCAGCCATTCCAGAGCGTCCACGATGTTTACGTCGCAAGCGTTTCCCACATCAATGCCGATACCCATCCCTCCGAGAAGCTGTGCTGCTCCCACAAAGAAAACCCCTGATTGGCATACGACCCCGATGGGAGTCTCCTGCCGGGCCAGGGGCATGAAAGAGGAATTGAATAGGTGGAATGCATTGGAGACCCCCAGAGTATTCGGCCCGAGAATGCGAATACCGAAGTTCTTAGCCTCCGTAATCATATCTCTTTGGAGTTCTTTGCCACGAAGATCTGACTCGGCAAAACCTTGATTGGTAACGATGACGGCTCTGATGGACTTCAGGCCACATTCTCTTATAATTCCCGGAACGGTTTCTCTCGGAGTGGAAACTACAGCCAGATCAGTTGCAGCCGTCAGTTCGGAGAGGGATGAAAGTACTGACATTCCCGCTATCTCTTTGACATGAGGGTGGACAATTGCCACATCTCCCTCATAGCCCCAGTTCCTCAGATTATCTACAGGATTCAATGCGCCCGGCCCGCTCTTCCGAGGAATGCCCACGAAAACTACCGATCTGGGACAGAGGAAAAGGGACTTGAGGGTACCGTCGAGCAATGCGGCCTCCGCTGGAAGAAATTGCTACAGGGAATTCAATAATTCCCGAAATTCGTATCGGATTTATGTGACAGCTTTTCAGAATATCCACAAGGGCTGCCAGACCTGATGAATCTTCCCGTCATAGGCTACCTCTTCATTGCCCCCACCATCGTGAAACACAGATTGTGGCTATCACCCTTTCGGAACCTCGTAATATGAGCCTCCAGACTCGTAAGCTCGTCGCCGTTCACAGGCCATATCAAAAAAGAACCCATCAGCAG
>JAUPKT010000378.1 GCA_030837305.1 Thermodesulfobacteriota bacterium | reverse complement strand
TTTTGGGTTTCCCATCTGCCTCGATCAAAACCGGGATCTGGAAACTCTGGCCCCGATATTCCTCTTTTTCCTCCGTGACCATCAAAAGGGGGAGATCCTTGACCTTCAACGCGATCTCGATGGCCTCCCGGCGAAGGCTCCAGGTTTCCGGAATCAGTGTCAAAATCGGCATGTTCAGCACGGCAGCCTGGGCCATGGTAGGAATAGTGCACAGTTTGGAGTCGCCGATCATGACCGCGCCCTCCGCTCGCAAGTCCTCCAGCATCCCCGCCAATTGGGTCATGTTCTGGCGGAAGAGTTCGGTTTCCGCGGCGTTGCCGTTCTCGAAGTTACCCATGATGGGAATCCCTTCTTGGGTCATGACCAATCCCCAAACCAGCTGCAAAAGATCCGGGCGATGGTCCTTGCTGAATCCCCGAGCCGGAACGGGTGGTGGCTCGAGAAGGTCATCCAGGGTCCCGGCACAAGAGTAGGCTCCATACAACACGATGCTGGTGAAGTCGGCGTGGCAGCGCTTGATCTTCAGGCCGAAGGTTCGAATTGCCAAGGAGATCACAACCGCATAGAGCATCGCCGTTTTCCCAAAGAGGGCATCAAGGGTCCAGCCCAGATGCTGATCATTGAACTGGTCGGCAGAAATACCTTCCCGCCGGAAAAGGCGGGACAAATCGATGTCCTGGAGGCGCTTGTCGATCTGGTAGAGTCGGTGCTCCCCAAGGAAGAGGGCCAAAAGCAGGGCAAGAACACATTCCCCATGACTGACATCAGCCTGGGGGGCGGCGTTAATGTTCTGGTCAATAATGTCTTTGATTTGCAAACGGTCGAGATACTCCATAAGGAGCGGGATACATCCGATGTATTCGTGGCGGATCTCGGAAATCGCAGGGGTGTCTGACATGGTGACCTCCAGATGCTTGGGATATACCCAGAATACCGGAAACCCCTGTTTGGTACAAGACTGCCGGGGAAACTTTTGACCCTCCTCCAAAAAATCTCTCGTAAAGAATCGGTACCTTGGAAAATTGTGAAATGATGCAGTTTGCCGAAAAGATGGTACAACGAACGGATGTTGTGCTGGATTTTTGGCATTTCTCGAAATTCGCTTCCAATGGATCAGAAAAATCCGAGTCTCATGCTTTCGGTACACAGGAAAGTGCGTATATATGTAATATCAATATGGCAACAATCGTGAAACGCCTCATCAACGGCCGCGCCTACTACTACATCTCCCGCTCCTTCCGCGTCAAAGACGCATCAAGCGCCTCGGGAAAGACCCGGGGGAGCGGGAAAAGCCACGTCAGGACGGAGCAGATCTATCTCGGCACCATCGAAGACGTGATCAAAAGGGTGCAGAGCACCAACTCCCCCGAGAAAATCCGGACCGCCTCCTTCGGAATCGAGGCCGCCGCGTGGCAAGTGATCCAGGAACTCGACCTCGTAGGGATCGTCGATCGCCATGTTGCCAAACGACATCAGGGGCTGTCCGTGGGACAATATATCGCTGTCGCCCTGATCAATCGGTTGGTCAGACCCACGTCGAAGGCGGGCATCGCCGACTGGCTCAAAAGTTCGGCACTTTCCAGCCTCACCGCGATTGCCCCAGGGCTGATGAAGAGCCAGAACTTTTGGGACGCCTTCGACAAGATGATTCGCGAGCCCGTTCGCAGGAGCAATGCCGCCAACGGACAGAAGGAGGGCGTCCTGAACGATCAGGTCATTCAGGACATCGAGCATGACCTGTGGGAACAGATCCTGACTCTTTACGACGTTCCCCTGGATCCGGTTCTGTATGACACGACCAACTACTTCAATCATCTGGACGCGCTCACTCCCGGAGAACTCAGCCGCTTCGCCCATAGCAAAGACGGAAAGAAGAACAAGCGTTGTGTCGGTCTCGCTATGGCCCAGAGCCTTTCCTACGACCTGCCGATTTTTCATCTGGTCTACGCAGCCAATCGTCATGATGCGAAGCTTTTCCCCACAGCCCTCCAGCGGATCACGCAGGCATTCGCCGCGTTCACGAAACGAACCCGTGGAACGACCCTGGTCATGGACAAGGGGAACAACTCTCAGGCCAATGTCGAGCTGGCAGTTCAGAAGCATGGATTTGTTCTGATCGGGAGCCTGGTCCCGCGCCACTTTCCCGACCTCACGCGAAAACAGCTGAGGAGCTACACGCATTCCATCCTGGGAAAGCCCGCATTCTCTGAGGTGCGCGAGGTGTTCGGCATTCCGTCAGTCGTGGTCGTGACCTATAACGCCGGGCTCAGGAAGCGCCAACTCCTGCGGTTGGAGACGCGTCTCCATGAGACCGAAGAGAAGGTTCATGCGCTGATCGCTTCATTCAAGGCGTCGGACAGCAAGAAGAAAATGGAGGAGCGCATCCGGCGACTTCTGCGAGCCCGCGGAATGAGCAGATACCTGAACGTAACCGTCGGTGGCCGGCGTCACAAGACGTTTTCCGTGGAGAGGAACTTGGAGGAATTGCGTGCCAAGCGAAGAATGCTGGGCAAGAACATTCTCTTCTGCACGGACAAGAGCCGCGCCCCGGAAGTCATCGTCGACCTGTATCGAAAGAGAGATCGCTTGGAAAAGAGCTTCCGGCTATCCAAGGGAAGGGATGGCATTCCCTTCCGTCCCATGCACTGCTGGACCGACAGCAAGATCCGGGTCTTCTGCTTCGTCTGCGTTCTGGCGTTGTTGGTGTGGCGACTGATGCATCTGAAGCTGAGCCGTGCAGCGTTTCCGATGACGGATGGGCTGCTGCGCCTGGAGCTGAGCGATATTCGCGAGATCACCCTTCTGTATCCGGGCAACAAAGCGGAACGCCGGCTATCCGAGTGCTCCTCGGTCCAACGTCAGCTGCTCTCCATCCTCGGCTTCGCCGGTATGGCACCGCCGGAATAGGCTTCAACAGACACTTTCAGGGTATTACAAGTACACTTCGCGCTTCCCGGGATTGGCCTGGGAAGCGCGTTTTCGTATGGGCCGATTTGCTATTGGCGAAAGTCAGGTTGAAAACTCAACAAAAGAC
>JAUPKT010000377.1 GCA_030837305.1 Thermodesulfobacteriota bacterium | reverse complement strand
TCCAAATTGCTAGTAGGCTCGTCGAGCAACAGAACGTCGGGTTCCTGTGCAAATGATCGAGCAATAATAACTTTTTGAGCCTGACCACCACTCAATGTCTTCACGGGACGCAGGGCAAATTCAGTGAGTCCCATGACATGAAGGATGTTTTCCACCACCATGAGATCACGGTGGGTCGGTCCCCACTTCATGTGCGGCTTGCGGCCGAGAAGCACTGCATCGAATACGGTCAGGGCCTCCTGCTCGTAACGCTGGGGAACGTACCCGACTCGCTTGGCTATCTCGTTGCGCTTCAAGCTGAGGATTTCGGCTTCGTTCAAGAGCACCGTGCCCATATGCGGTCGCAGAATTCTGTTCAGACACTTAAGGAGAGTGGATTTCCCCGCTCCGTTGGTGCCCAGCACTCCAAGGATATTTCCCGGTTCCAGCCTGAATGACACATCGTTCAAGACGTCGGCACTGTTGTAGCGGAAATGAATGCCCCGCACAGAGAGAATCACTTTTCGTATCCTTTGATGAGAAGGTAAAGAAACAGAGGGGCTCCCATGAATGAGGTCAGGACCCCGACTGGAAGAGTGCCGGAACCCACAAGAGTCCTTCCGACAGTGTCTGCACCCAGGAGCAGGAGGGAGCCTACGATGCTGGAGAGGGGCACCAAGAATCGGTGGTCGGCTCCCACGAGTCGTCTGCTGATGTGGGGAGCCAAGAGGCCGAGGAATGCGATCACACCAAGGAAGGCGGTAACAAGGGACGAGATCAGTGCAGTGAGGAACATCCCCACCAGCCTGATTTTCTGCACTTCTACGCCCAATGCCGTCGCGGTGTCCTCTCCTGCGGAAAGTGCATTCAGATCCCATCTCTTGAATGCGAAATATACCGTCGCTGCTGCCGTGGAGACGGCCATCCAGGCAAATTCCTTCCAGTTCGAGCGGCCCACGTCTCCGAAAGTCCAAAACACCACGGAAGCTATTTCAACCTCGGTGGCGAAATACTGGACGAGAATGGTACCCGAAACAACGAGCGTAGACAGAGCCACCCCACTAAGAATGATGGCTTCCGGGGCCATCTTTTTTATTCGTGCAAGAACGAGGATGACGGCAGTGGCTAGCAGGCCTCCCATGAAAGCACAAAACGTCACCGAATAAACATTGCGTATGGTCATGGGACCGGAGGCACTGACCGTCTGCACGATTCCGGTCTGGGAAGAGCTGGCCGCAGCGCCTCCCGCTCCCAGGACAACAATAGCAAAGGCTGCTCCGAAAGCGGCCCCTTGACTTATCCCCAGAGTAAACGGCGATCCAAGGGGATTCCTCAAGAGGCACTGTATGACCAGCCCGGATAAACCGAGGGCCCAGCCGGCAACTACGGCCGACGCAATGCGAGGCAATCGGATGTTCCAGATGAGGATGTTTGCCTGTGGATCATCCGAATTGAAGAGAGCCCCCAGCACTCTACTCACAGGAAGTTTGTATATGCCGGCGGTCATGGAATACACCGCCAATACCACGAGCCCAAGGCTCAACGCCACAAAGAGCAAAGCATTTTTCCGCAGATACTCCTTGTATTCATGCGTGATTTCCGTTGAGTCTTGATGCTCCACGTCACCCTATCCACAAGCATTTTTCTTGGGCCAGAGTGCAGGAATGTTCTCCAGCTATCCTGCACGTGACACAGCACCATGGAGCGATGTTCCTCATGCGGTCATTACGACGGTGGACATGAACGACACAGGAAGAGGCGTCGTTCCTTCCCTCAAAAAAGATTTGAGTATCACGATAAGACCGCCGTGTATGAGTCGCTGCTGTGCTACTATTGTGAACAAGATAGCACGACAATTGCTCGCAGTCAATATTGTCCCACACACTGCGATAAAATGACTTTCATTCGGCTATGGTTTCGGACACAGGCGGGGAAAAATGAAAAGCCTCTAATCTTTGGGGACCGGATCGAGGTCGTCAAAGGTACCAGGTGCCAGAGCGTCTATTGAGTTGTCTTTTGCGCGGAAAACAAAGCCGTATTCTTGGGCCTTTTCAACGTATGAGCCTTCGGCCAAACGCACTTCCCCGACGATATTCACTCTGATGGCTGATGCGCCCTCTACGGGACATTTTGATTCACACCATCCGCACCCGGTACACCGGTTGGCAACCACGAAGGGTGCGGCATTGTTGCGGTCTGGAACAGGCCTGAATGATACGGCATTGTAGGGGCACACCTCATCACACACGAGACACTTCTTGTCTTGTTCCCAGACAAGGCAATATTCCCGGGCAATCCACGCTGTACCGACTTTTGCGTGGTTCTTTTCAACAAGACTGAGGTCTCTGATCGCTCCCGTGGGGCACACCTTCCCGCAGACATTGCAATTCACGGCACACGCGGCCAGCCTCGGAAGCATGACCGGAGAAAAGATGCCTTCGAGACCGGCTTTGAGCCATGTAGGCTGAAGGGTGTTCGTGGGGCATGCTTTCATGCACTCTCCGCAACGCACGCATCGAGTGAGAAAATCCGGTTCAGGAAGAGCACCCGGAGGCCTTATCAGATCCCCGTCAACGAGCGGTCTCTCCTTTTCGGGTGCCCTTGGTCTATGGACACTTGTTTTCAAGAGGCCCGCAGATACCAGACCAGCGAACAGCGACAGAACTACCCCCCTCCTGGAAGCAGAAAACGAGAGGGTCTGTTCCGAGCTGAATGAGCGTGCGGCAAAGGAAATGGCTCCTTGGGGGCAGATTTCTTTGCACTTCAAGCAGACAATGCATTCCGAATGAAAGGTCTTTGTTGGATCCTCGTCAATGGCGCCGGTGGGGCAGTTACGAACACATTTCCCGCATTGGTTGCAGTTTTCATTTACCCTGCGCCTTATGAGGGGTTTGCGTGAGAACAGTGCAAGCAGCGCCCCTGCCGGGCAGAGGTGACGGCACCAGAAACGGGGCTGGAGGAGAGCCGAAGATGCGACGGACAGAAACAAGAAGGCTACGAACACATTCGTGGCGAATACTTTTGCCGGGAGCGACCAATAGGTCGTTTCCGGAAAAAGCCTTGAAAAGAATGTCGTAAAACTCAACGCCTGATCCCCTATCAGAAGGGCCAAGGGGTACAGGACAAGGCCATAAAATCTCGTGACCAATGATAATGGAGACCCGAGAAATATCAGGGAAACCCCGGCCATGGCCGAGCCGATGAGGAGCCCTAAAAATAAAAACTTGATTGTGCGGAAGGACGTAGGGACTCGGAGACGGATGCTGCGCTGAAATGCCCGTGCTTTCTTACTGATAGACTGCTCGCAAAAATCCAGGGTGGTCCCCATTGGACATATATGTCCGCAGAAAATGCGTCCCACGAGGACACAAAGGACCATCACCGCCAAGCCGGGGAGAAAATAGAGCGCCGCGTCACGTGCAGCTATGACCGTTCCAACAACGATGGATGGATCTAGGCGTAAAAATAAATCTACCGGAAGACCCTCGGAAAGGGGGTATGCTGCCAACATCAGGAGCAAAACGAACAGACCCAAAGAGAGGGTCTGTATGATTCTTTGAAAGCGTTTCACGACTGTATATTTTTTATAGTGAGCTTATCCAGGTCCATAACGCCCAGGCCTCTTTCCGCAGCAATTCGAATGTGGCGCACCTGGTTGGGGCCGATCTTGCGATCATACCACTTTCCCAATGCCACCATTTGGGCATCCGCCGCCACCATGTCCGGCGAAGCCAAAACGAGGTTAAGTGGAATGACGGTTCCGGGACCACCCGGTCCGCCGGTGCTCAGTATCCTCGTGCCGTCTGTAATGACGAGATGCGGTTTCAAGACGGTGACCATGTCAACAATTGCTTCATGCAAATTATATCTTCCGTGAAAGGAGAGTCTGTCGTAAATGAGTCCCATCATTCCCTTCATGGACAGGCTGACACCGGACGAGGAATGGGATTTGCCCACCGGGACTGCTATGAGCACGTCCGCATCGAGGGCGTCTGCAACCACCGACATGGAGGTTAATTGCTGTCCATCCTTGACAGGCACGTCCCTGAAAAAGCGCTTGTTTTGAACAACGCTGACTGTTGTATTCGGCACATCCTTGAGATGCGCCGGGATAAGAGACAGTTTGAGGCAATCCTGTGGTGAATTCAGTACATTATCGAGCACTGCAATCTTGGCGGCGCCGGCCTCTGCACACATGAGCGCCACTTCCCGCACGACCTGGGGATTCGTGTTGGATGCTCTCTCGGGCCCGCTGGCAAAACTCATGTTGGGTTTTATCACTACCTTGCTGCCGGGTTTCACGAAACGTTTCATTCCTCCGAGCCCTTCGACTGCGGCTCTTGCATTGGCTGCGGGATTCTGCCCTCTAGAAACCACGAGATCCGGTGTCTTGTTCGAGGTTGTTTCTTGAGCCTTGAGAACTGCGGATGGACCGCTGAGTGCAAGCATAGCCGTTGTGGCCATGCCTGTCTTGATGAACCCCCTCCGGTCGGTCTTTGTTGACATATCTTTATATCCTTTCGGTTCGTTGCCCAGGCTACTGTTGGAATGAAAATCATTTTTTCTGCAAAAGTCAACCTGATGCATTGCAATACCGTTACGGCTAAATTTCTGGGAAAGCTCACATTCGGTCATCTGCAAACCCCGGCTTGCTTTTGAATTGTTTTGTGTTTTTCATACGCTTTCGGTTATTTGATAGGTGAGACTTATCCATTTGCAGGGGTGATGAGTATGGCGAAAGCAGTGACGCTGCCGTGGGGCGACGGGACCTTGGAGCTTATGCTCCCCGATTCCTGCAGGATTCTTGGTGAGCTTGTGCCTCAACCCATGGAACCGGCTCGACCGGGTGCCTGTTCCGTGGCACTGAGCAATCCCTGGGACACGCAAAGACTTGCCTCCCGAGACCTTCGAGACAAGAAGATCGTCGTGGTGGTGGACGATCACTCACGGCCCACACCAGTTGCAACGTTTCTTGACCAAATACTCGATGAAATTGCCGCGGGCGGCGCAGCGGACAAAAATATCAGGATACTCGTGGCGATCGGTGTTCATCGACCCAGTCGGTCGGAAGAGATCGAGTCGAAACTCGGCACGGAAATCATGAATCGGTTCTCGTGGTCGTGCCATGATGCGTATGATCCTGATGGGTTAGTAGAACTGGGCAGCACATCCCGGGGCACAAAGGTAGTACTGAACAAATTACTCCTTGAAGCAGATCTCATCATCTGCGTAGGATCAATCGAACCTCACTTGCTGCTCGGTTTTGGCGGCGGATTGAAAATGATCATTCCCGGTTGTGCCGGAGCTGAAACCATTGGAAAAAATCATCTTCAGGGAGTGGATCCTGATAGCTTCGACTACGTCGGTGTGAGGGGAGACATATCACCTATGCGGCTTGACTTGGAGGAAGGGGCCGCGCTCTTGTCAAAAGACATTTTTGTCATCAACGTGGCGATGAACGAGCATGCAAGACCCACTCGGTTTTTCTGTGGGGATCCCATCAAAGCCCATCGAGCAGGCGAGGCATTCGTTGAGAGTGCAGCCCGTCTTGAAGTCCATGAACAGGCCGACATCGTACTGACCAATTCTTTTCCCATGGAATTCGATTTACGGCAGTCGGTAAAGTGTCTGGGGAACACGTTGTATGCCTGTAAGCCGGGCGGTGTCATGATGGCTTGCGCAAAAGCCCAGGTGGGACTCGGAGAAATGCCGTTGCCGAAGAAGACGCTGCCCTACGGTGTGATGCGGGGGATTCTCAAAATCGTCGGCAAAGGAGGCGTGCTGCCCCTCGTCAAGAAAGCCAAAAAGGGTGAGCCGGTGGAGGAGGTTTTCATAGGCCATTTTGGTCTTCAGATGCTGCGAAGAAATCATCTGGGGATATATTGCGACAGCCCGCTCCTGCCGAACGACATAGGCCGGAAGATGGGGCTGGCCAAGAGCTTTACGAGCAGAGAGGATTTCATGTCGTGGGGGGCGTCTCGTGCACCCAAGCGTGCGACCGTGTGGGTTTTCCCTTTCGGTGGGTCAACGTATGCCAGATGTGTGTAAAACAGGTCATGGCTGACGTGGGGGACTAGAGCCCCCGGTCATCAGCGGACGACTTCAGCCTTCAGGTTTCCCAAGTGGTCTATGAGTTGTATCCTGAGGCCCCTCTGCCCCCCAATTGCGTGTGTTGAGCAACTCAGACAGGGATCAAAGGCTCGAATGATGCCTTCAACGCGGTTGAGCGCTGATTCGGGGATCTTGTCTCCTTGAATGAACCTCTTGGCGACCTGGAGAACGCCTTTGTTCATGGCCAAGTTGTTATTGCCGGTGGCCACGATCATGTTTGCCCACTCCATAAGCCCCTGATCGTCGACCTTGTAATGATGTATCAAAGTTCCTCGAGGAGCTTCAACAATGCCGATTCCTTCATGAAAGTTGGGTTTGGCAAAAGACCGAACTCGTTTGCTCACGATGTCATCGTCTTCAAGCAACTTCTCCATGGTTTCAATGGAATAGAGTATCTCGATCAGGCGGGCATAATGATTGTAGAAAGAACTCATGACGGGTCCACGGTCCAGCTTTATGAATTCGGCCCATTCCTGGTCCGCCATGATCGTGCCGCAACCATTGGACACATTAAGTCGTGCCGCAGGCCCAACT
>JAUPKT010000376.1 GCA_030837305.1 Thermodesulfobacteriota bacterium | reverse complement strand
TAAGTTGAAGTTCAGCTCATATATTCAGGATGCCGTGGTAATCGGAGAAGGACGGAAATTTTTGGCTGCCTTGATTCTCATTGACGAAGACAATGTCACCAAGTATGCCCAGGACAATCGGATACCCTTCACAACATTTGCGGATCTGACAAAGAACCCCGACATAAACAAGCTCATAGAGCAGGAAGTCCTCAAGGTAAACAAAACGCTGTCCAAAGTGGAAAGCATCAAAAAATTCGCACTGTTGCCCAGAAGATTTTATGAGGAAGACGGCGACGTCACGCCCACGAAAAAGGTCAAGAGACGCTTCCTGGAGAAACGGTATTCCGATTTGATCGAATCTCTATATAAGAACTGAGCATGACATGGATTTAATAGAGAGCTATCGCGAGGAACTACAGCTTATCAGAAAGCCATGGACAAGGGTCTGGGTTGGTGGACTCGTGTTGGCACTTGCTTTGCTCCCGTTTATGGCGCCCACGCACATTACATACCTCGCCACCATCATTTGCATCTATGCCATCGGCGTACAGGGACAAAATCTCCTGATCGGCTATACAGGACAGATCTCATTCGGTCAGGCCGGATTCCTCGCCATAGGTGCGTACACGTTCGGGCATCTCGCGAGATTAGGCCTCCCTTGGCCTGTCACCTTGCTCTGTGCCGGACTCGTGGCGGGCCTCTTCGGAGTGATTGTTGGGTTTCCCTCCTTGCGATTGAAAGGTCCCTATCTCGCCATCGCAACTATGGGATTCGGCATAGCCGTCTACCAGACCTTCGCCAACTCTGAAGTACTCTCAGGCGGTCGGATGGGGCTCACCATACCAAAACTCGAGCCGCTCTTCGGCATGACTAAAATTAGTTTCAACTATTACTTTAACTTTATCATCGCACTGCTTTTTACACTCCTCTCTTATAACATCATTTCTTCGTACATGGGCCGCGCCTTCATTGCCATCCGGGATAACGACATTGCCGCAGAAGTCATAGGCGTCAACCTCACCAATTACAAACTTCTCTCATTTGCGATAAGCTCATTCTACACAGGAATTCAAGGTGGCTTGTATGCCCTGTTTATCGGTTTTCTCGAACCGAACATGTTCACCTTTATGGAATCCATCACCATCCTAGTGGCAGTCATCATCGGGGGACTTGCATTCGTTGAGGGTGCAGTCATGGGGGCCGCCTTTGTCATTCTGGTCCCCCATTTCTTCAGCTCTCTAAAGGAGATGGTCCCCGTCGTATTCGGAATAACCATCCTGATTGTCCTTATCTTCGAGCCGTGGGGCCTGGCGGGTCGGTGGTTCAAAATGAGACTTTATTTCCGTAATTGGCCTTTTCGATAAGCGTAAACATATGGGAGCGTATGCATGGACCAGGTAATTCAGTACACCATCTCAGGATTATCAACAGGTAGTGTCTATTCACTCGTGGCCATTGGTCTCGTCCTGATTTATCGCTCCACCCGTATTCTCAACTTTGCCCACGGGGATATTACCACCGCGGGTACGTTCGTCGCATTCGCTTTGCTCGGACATCAACTTCCCTTCGGTATTGCCGCAATCCTTGCCATTATCTTTGGCGCAATCCTTGCCATGGTATTCTACTTCTCCATCCTCGTGCCGGCACAGCGTCGTGACGCAACGCAGCTCGGCCAAATTATCCTGACCCTCGGGCTCGGTCTCATTTTGCAGGGAGGCGTCCTGTATTTTGGTGGAGCCGAACCCCAGTCTTTTCCGTTCCCCCTGTCCGAATTCAAACTCTATCAAGTGGGAACCATCAGTATCAGCCAGCTGAGTTTGGGCACATTTGGAATGAGTCTCATCGCCTCCATTCTATTCTATCTCCTGGTCCAGAAGACCAAGATAGGACTCGCCATGAGGGCTACCTCCGAGAACCTCCCCGCTGCCCAAACACTGGGCATACCCACAAGACGCGTACTCGCTTTCTCATGGGGCATGGCGGCTGGCCTGGGCGTATTGGCTGGCCTGTTTCTTGCCCCTGCGCTCCTGCTTGATCCGTTTTTCATGCTCGAGCCGTTCATGAAAGGATTTGCGGCTGCAATTCTCGGAGGCCTAAACAGTCTACCCGGGGCCATTATTGGAGGTCTCATCCTCGGTGTCGCCGAAGCCCTCGCAGGTGGATTCGTTTCTATGGCATTCAAAAATACCCTTGCCTTCATCATTATAATCGTCGTGCTGCTCCTCCGCCCCGAAGGCCTCCTTGGTCAGGAATTCAAAGAGCGGGTCTAGTTCCCTCTTGTGAGTGTCTCCCAAAAAGAAGCCGGCCGGCACAGCGCACGGATAAGCCTGCAACAAACAGTAAAAAAGCCCAGCCTGTGGCAGCAGGCTGGGCTTCAGACGGGCTCTCTTCGAGCTTAAGGCTTATGAAGAAATGGTTGCTCATGAGACCGATGACAGGGGACATTCACATAACGGGAGGCATTCAACCATCACGATTTCTTCGGAAAACCATCAGCACGGAGTCGCCCTCCTTTGACGTCAATAAATAAGTGCGTAATCTTGTCATGGTACCCTCGCGTCGGAGCGGAGCGCACAAAGTCCCATCAGAATACGAATCCCATGGCGCCAATACATCCGTCCATATTCGTGACATCAGCATTTGTCGGATAATCTCTCCGCAACACGACCCAACGCCAGCCCCACTCAACATAACCGTACCGACCACATTCCATGGGAACTGATATCCGAGCACCGGCATACCCGTCATATCCAAAATATCCTTCACCAAACTGAACACTCCATTTGCACTGCGTTGAGGCCGTAGAAGCACCCAGGTTCCGAATGACCCGTTCCCAGCTCAAACCGGCAAAGCCCAGTCCCCAGCCGCTGGACCGAGTCCGTGTCCAAAATGGGACAGGTTGGGAGATCGTCAGTTTGTCATCATAGAGCGCATACCCAGCGAACACACTTGAAACCGCATGACACTTTTGGTACCAGTCGTACACCAGATCCCATCGGTAAATGTTCCTGTCCCATTTCGTCAACGTATATGCGAACGCCGGATACCAAATATTCCCAAACCAAAATCCCTGCTGCGGATATGAGTTGTCCTGATACCGCAAAGGCATAAATGAAAAACGGATGCCCCAATTGGGTCTGATCTGATATCGAGCCTCATATTCAGGAATGTACTTGTACTTCCCAAACCCGAGATCGTTCACGTAATCAAGGCTCGTACCCGTGCCCCAACCAGCGCCGTTGCCTCCCCATCTAATCGTCGAGGCGTTGAGTTTGGCATGCCATAGTTTGGCGTTGAGATTGAACTGCCTGAAGCCGATCCTCGGAAGAACAGGACCATTATAGGGCCCGCCCAAGGGAAGCCCGGATGAGAACAAACTGCCTACGGGGGGCATCAGAGAACCCGTACCGTATCCTGGCGCTGGACAACCGTCCGGACCGCATACTTGCCCGGACTGCGCATAGGCCATGGGCGGGGGAGCGCTGACCGAAAGGTCAGGGCTCGGACCATAGGTTACCCTGCCGGAGCTTGACGATTGCGATTGAGACCTGGTCTGTGTGCTGCGAGAAGACCCCTGAGATTGGAGCGTCGAACTCGGCAGTCGTGGCAAACCCCGATAGCTGGGTTGCAAGGCCTGATCGGCAGACAAAGCTTCGCCGCTCATGCCCACTCCACCACTTACGTCAGGATTGGCACGTGACTGCTGCGATAAACCTAGAGCGATAAACCAGACGATAGCTAGATAAACCAATACCTTAAAGGGCTTTGTTATCACCATACCCTCCCTCCTTAACTGAATGTCCTGGGATGACCTAATTATTCATGCGCAAAATTATGTCAAGTAAATTATGAGATAAAAAGAGAAAATGTTAAAGGGCAAATCAGAACATATTGATATCATGGCAGTTCACAAAAATAAAAAAAAGGATCTTTTCTGAAAAAAGTCCGGCCTCATACCCCCCCAAGGCTCTCTCAAAGGGCCCCAATTACCCAACAAACAGATATGAATGAATACCGATTAATTCAGCCCATGGTTAACATATAGATTATAGGACAGTATTTCCCGAAAAAATGCAGTTGCATTCTGTGACACATTCTTGTTCAATGAGTCACCTTTTTCTCACACAAGGAAAGGAGGAAACATCTCTGTGAAGAATATCCGCCAACCTTTTGAAAGGACTTTATGAATAACGAAGACAAAAAGCCCGCACCGAAAAGGGCTATATTCCTTGATCGTGACGGAGTGATGAATGTGAAGCTTCCTGAGGACCATTACGTAAAGGAATTGAAGGAGTTCACGTTTCTCCCCAACGCCGTCTCAGCCTTGTGCATCCTCAAGAACCTCGGATATCTCTTAGTAATCGTTACGAATCAACGCGGCATTGCTCGCGGCTACATGACCGAAGAGGATCTGAAAAAGGTTCATGATTTCATGGTAATTTTGCTTAAACAGGAGGGAGCCCCCCTCGAGGCTATTTATTATTGTCCCCATGACACAACAGATCTGTGTATGTGTCGAAAGCCCCGATCGGGGATGATTTTCAATGCCTGCAATGACCTAGGTATTAACCTGGCAGACTCTTTCATGGTTGGGGATTCGCCAAGCGACATGGCAGCAGGCAAGAACGCAGGTACGCGTACCGTACGCATTGGAATGAAACAGGATCCGAACGCAGATCTCACGTTCCCAAGCCTGATGGATTTTGCCGTCTACCTGAAAAACCAACAAGAGGGCTCGGGATCATTTTGTACGGCAACGCCTATTACCTAAGAGGGAGTTCCAAATGCTGAAAAATGACAGTGATCACAAAGCAAAGTCCATGGACCTGGGCCCAAAGCTCAAGCCGGAAGACACGTTCACTTTTTCATGCGGCCCCCACGTGCCATGCTTCACGGAATGCTGCGGCAAGCTCGATCTTGTCTTAACTCCATATGACGTGCTGAGACTCAAAACCCGGCTGGACATGACATCCAGCGATTTTCTAGACAAGTTTGCCTCTTTGAGGCAGAGAACGCCCCACGGGTTTCCGGAATTCTTCATGAAAATGAACGAAGACTCCGGCAACAGGTGCCCCTTCGTAACATCTGCCGGCTGTGAGATTTATGAAGACCGCCCTGGCGCTTGCCGAATCTATCCAATAGGCAGGGGATCAACCAAAAGCCCCATTGACGGAAAAGCAAAGGAATTCTTTTTCGTGGTACGAGAAGATCATTGCAAAGGATTCAAAGAAAAAACTCGATGGAAAATCTCCGACTGGTTGCAGGATCAGAATATGGAGGAATACAACAGGGTGAACGACCTCCTCATGGAGCTGTATGTCCGCAAAGCCCATCGGTCACAATTTTGTCTTACGGAAAGACATCTCAAAATGTTCGTCATGGCCTGCTACAATATAGAGCGATTTCGAGACTTCATATTCGGAAGCAATTTTCTTCGCAAATTTCGGCTCTCGGATGAACTTGTCCACGATATCAGGGAATCAGATTCAGCTCTCTTGGAATTTGCCTTCCAATGGCTCAAGTTTGCTCTTTTTGGAGACCCCACGATTACAATACGCGAGGGTTCCCCCTCGACGTAACGAGACCACCGATCCATGATGATTCAATGAAGTCTATGATCTTGTCCTGCACTGTAGGCAGCGCAACCGGACTTCCAAATTTCGAGGCAGGTGAAGATGTCGTTCCTATCGTTTAAATTGTTTCTTGATTCTATTGATGTGACCTCTGCCCAAACCCTTAACCTCACAACCGAGTTCAAAATAACGTGCAATCTTCTGATCGTCTAAGATACCGAAGCAGTCTATAATAGCTGCAGGACCCCCAGTGGCTGAGACGATATCGTCGGGCATCAATTTCAAGAACTGTTTGTGTCGTACGGCAAACACAACTGCATCGGCATCCTTCAATGCTTTTTGAAAATCCTTCTCGATGCGTAAAGATTCCAACTTCTTTTGACTCCTGAAAAATCTCGCTCTCCCTTTCCCGGGAGCAGGGTACGTTTCCTGAGCTTCAAATTCCCACCAATTGTCCACGTATGGATCATGAACACAAACGTCCGCACCCATTTCAGCCAGACGTCGAACTACAATCTCGGAGCCGCTATAGCGAGTATCTCCCACATCTTCACGATAGGATGCTCCAAGTATGACAACCTTGGAAGCAGATATGTATCTCCCCATGTTGCGCAACGCATCCCGCACCAGCTCGGGAACGTGTAATGCCCTTGCATCATTAATATTTATGGCGGCAGGAGTAATCTGAAAAAGATCATCTTCAAAACCAAGCAGGTGCTTATACGCCCATACCGCAAGGCCACCGTCTTTGGGCAAACAGTACCCGCCGACACCAGGTCCAGGAAAAATCATGTTCGAATGCGTCGGCCGCACCTTGATAGCCTGTATCACCTTGATCAGGTCGATGCCGTTGCGCTCCGCGAAGACGCTCCATTCGTTAAGAAATGCCAATATGGTCGCCCGGTAACTGTTTTCCACAATCTTGGCTGTTTCCGATTCGATGGGTCGATCCAAAACCGTCAAAGGAAAATGCTCCGTATCGAGTACCTGGGAAAGAAATGTGACCACCCGGTCGCGTGCCTCTTCATTTATGCCGCTGCACACACGCCAGAAATTCCGTATGGAGGACACGTAATCCGCACCCGGCATAACCCGTTCGTAACTATGAGCAATGAGAGGATCCGATGCAATCCCTCTTTTCCGGAAAGCTTTCTTGATGAGCGGATAGGCTACTTGTTCGGTTGTGCCGGGGGGGACAGTAGTCTCTATGAGGACCAGAGTCTGCGGGGAAATCTCCTCACCGATGATCTCCAGAGACTTTTCCAGATCATCCATCGCCACGTATCCCGTGCTCACGTCTTTGAGAGAATTCTTAATGTAATCGCACTGCACATCAACCACCACCACATCAGCCAGTCCCAATGCCTTGTACGAAAAGGAAGCCGTCAGGGTCTTCTTCTCAACAACACACCGGTGCAATAGAACAGGGACCTCCGGATCCTCCGACTTCATGGGAGCTACGCCTCGGCAGATTAGCGGTATCTTCCAATAAGATCGAGGACTTGGCCTCTGCATGCCAATCACAAACTTGCCCGAGTTGCCCTCCGCATCTGCTGAGTCGGCAATGACACCAGCCATCACTGCCCCCACGAATCCCAGACCCATGACTACTACTATTTCACGCCCCTGTGCTCTCTGTTGAGAAACAAGCTCCTGCAGCCGACTGTACTCCCGAGCGTAGTCATGCTCCGAAGGAAGGACAAACCTCTCTCCATCCGGACTTACCGAGTGCTCCACATTCATGTGATTTCCTCACCATCGATGCGTTGGTATCACAACAGCAGGCCCAAGTTACGGAAGCTCGAAGTCGTGGTAAGTGTCCCCTTCAATGGAGCCCACTCCCGTAAACGCTCACCCTCTTTAAGCCGCGAGGCTGTCATGCGCGACTCTCGCCGGCCGCTTCCATGACAAAATCGGGTCTTGCTACCCCCCGAGATCGTCCGATAACTGAAAAACTGCCTTGTGCAAGCCAAGGATATAATGCCATGGCGGCACGGTCAAGCATGAAACCCGTTGAAGCCCCTTGCAGTCGTGTGATAGAAATGCTGGTATTCATTTGTCGTCGAGGCGTGGGAGGAATCCATGGATCAGAAATATAATCCCGAGATCATAGAGAAGAGATGGCAGACGTATTGGGATGCCCATAAACTCTACAGGGTCGAATTAGATACCTCTCGAGAAAAATATTATGTCCTTGAGATGTTCCCATACCCTTCCGGCCGCATCCACATGGGACATGTACGCAATTACTGCATCGGAGATGTGTTGGCTCGCTTCAAGATGATGAAAGGGTTCAACGTATTGCACCCCATGGGCTGGGATGCTTTCGGAATGCCGGCTGAGAACGCAGCCATCAAACATGGCTCTCATCCAGCCATTTGGACGAACGAGAACATCAGAGAAATGCGTAGACAACTTAAGCGCCTGGGCTTCTCCTACGACTGGGAACGTGAAATAGCTACGTGTGATCCTACCTATTACAGGTGGGAACAATGGTTATTCCTCAGAATGATGGAAAAGGAATTGGTCTACCGCAAGAAATCCATCGTGAATTATTGTGAATCATGCAAAACCGTACTGGCTAATGAACAGGTTGAACAGGGAGCTTGTTGGAGGTGCGGAGATGCCGTGGTGCAAAAGGAGCAAAACGGATGGTTCTTTCGCATCACGAAGTATGCCCCAGAATTGTTGGCCTGGTGCGAGAAACTTACAGGTTGGCCGGAAAAGGTCATTACCATGCAGCGCAATTGGATCGGGTACAGCGAAGGGGCTCGCATTCTTTTTCCAGTGGAAAACGCAAACACGGACATTGAAGTTTTCACCACGAGACCCGATACACTCTTCGGGGCCACGTTCTTGAGTCTCGCGCCCGAGCACCCCCTCTGTTTGACGCTCTCGCAGGGTACGTCTCAAGAAAAGCCGGTCAGGGACTTCATCAACAAAGTGCTCACTCAGGATTGGCAAAGTCGAGTCGGCGAAGATGCGGAAAAGGAAGGCGTCTTTACGGGGGCTTCCTGCATTCATCCACTCACGGGAAGAAAACTCCCCATTTACGTGGCGAATTTCGTCTTATTTGAGTACGGGACTGGGGCCGTCATGGCTGTACCGGCCCACGATCAGAGGGATTTTCTTTTTGCCAAGAAATACGGTCTTGAGATCGTAGTTGTTATTGAGCCCGAGGAAGAAGATCTCGATCCATCCAACATGGTGGAAGCTTACGTCGGCCCTGGGACATTGGTAAACTCTTCCGAGTTTAACGGTATGACCAATTTATCGGCAATGAAGGCCATACCCGATCAGCTCAAATCCCGAGACCGCGGAGGATCAACCATAAACTACCGAATCCGCGACTGGGGAATATCGAGGCAGCGATATTGGGGGGCACCCATCCCCGTCATTCATTGTGATCAGTGCGGTGTCGTCCCAGTGCCGGATGACCATCTCCCTGTCGTGCTGCCGATCGACATCGATTTTCCTGAAAGCGGCCGATCACCTCTGCCCCATCTGGACTGGTGGGTACGGGTTCCTTGCCCCCGGTGCGGAAAAGACGCGCGCCGTGAAACCGATACCATGGACACTTTTGTCGAATCGTCCTGGTATTTCGATCGTTATGCATGTCCAAATTATGAGGAAGGAATAATAGATCCCTCGGCCGACGGATACTGGCTGCCGGTGGATCAATACATCGGCGGCATTGAGCACGCAATCCTTCACCTCCTCTATTCACGTTTTTTCACAAAGGTTCTCCGAGATTTGAACATTAAGAAGTGGGATGAGCCGTTTA
>JAUPKT010000375.1 GCA_030837305.1 Thermodesulfobacteriota bacterium | reverse complement strand
CGGGCATAGCTTCACCAGCATTGATACCGAGATTCATCACCATCTGGTTCATCAGACCAGGGTCAGCGTTTATCATTACAAGGTCCTGGGCAAGATGAATGTTCAGATCAATTGTTTTGGGCATGGTATGAGAGAGGATCTTGGCCACTTCTTCGACTTCGTGGTTCAAATCAAGAGGCACCGGTTGGATATCTGCTTTTCTGCTGAATATGCGAATCTTTTGAACCAGGTTCCGTGCATCCCTGCTGGTCTTGATTATTTTCTTGAGTTCCTTGTACCCAGGCTGGCCTTCCTTCTTACCGAGCAGCAGTAAATCTGTATATCCGAGTATGACCTGAAGCATGTTATTAAAGTCATGGGCAATACCCGCGGCTAATGTTCCTATGGCTTGCATTTTTTGGGATTGGAGGAGTTCGACCTCCAGGTTTTTGCGCTGAGTGATGTCTTGTATAGTACCAAAAATTCCCGTTGCCGTTCCGTCCGCGTCCCAAATGATGTCGCCCTGGTTGTCAATCCAGATAATGGTCCCGTCTTTTCTCAAAAACCTGCATTGAAGTTGGAATTTCTTCTTCGATGCGAGTGATTCGCTGACCGTCTGTTGCCATAAATCAGTATCTGCTGGAAAGGTGTGTTCCTTGGCAAGTTCATACGAGGGAACTACCGAGCCTGGTTCAAGTCCAAAAATTCGATATACCTCATCAGACCAGCACGTCTCACCAGTAACAGCATTCCATTCAAAAGTTCCTATTTTCCCAATACGCTGAGACTCCTCCAGACGACGATGGCTTTGTCTCAGCGCCTCTTCAGCTCTCTTGCGCTCGGTGACATCACGAGAAAGCCCATGGAGTCCTATGATCATCCCCTGGGGGTCTCTGATGGCCCTGACCATGTTTTCAAGCCATACTGTGCTCCCATCCTTCTTGTACTGTTCGACCACGATGGTAATGTACCGGTCCGGATCAGTAGTCCCATGCTGTTCTTTGGCAAGTTCTTCGGTGAGAGTATCGCGTATCTTCAACAATGATTCGGGAGTCACCTGTTCTTCTATGCTCTGACGCAGTCGTTCTTCCTGGGTAAACCCTAGAAGCCTTTCTATGGAAGGGCTCACGTACGTGGTTTGGAGATTCAGGTCCATGGTCCACACAATATCCACCATGGCTTCGGTAATTAATCTGAATTTTGCTTCACTCTCTCGAAGGGCTTCCTCCGCTCTCTTTCGCTCTGTAATGTCATGGGCAATTTCCACTACCCCAAGCAAGTTTCCTTGTGCATCAAAGACGGGTTCACCTTTCTCATCCCAGATACGCCCATCCGGCGTAGCGATTGTTGTGTGATACGACTTCTTCGTTTTGAAGGCCTCGACCGTGGGGCAGTCAGGGCAAGGTTTGGCATTATCAGCCCATAAACTATGACATGTGTGGCCCAGCATCTCAGACAGAGATTTTCCCACTGAACCGGCAGCGGTCTTATTGGCCCATAGGATCTCCAGGTCCTCATTCACGAACGCAATGTTGGTGGTTATGCCATCCAATATGGCTTGCTTTAGTGCCTCGCTGTAGCGCAATGCGTCCTCTACTCTCTTGGCCTGCGTGATGTCCAGAAGGACGCAGTGCGTCTGTTTGAAACGCCCATCCAGATGTCGACTTATTTTGCCCTCAAAGACAGCGAAGATTGTTGACTGGTCTTTCTTCAAAATCTCCAACTCAGCCCGGCGTATTTCACCGGCCGCCTTGAACTTGAGAAAGTTCGCGCGAAATGTCTCCTGATATCCTAGGGTAATAAAGTCTCCAAACCACTTGCCAATGACATCTTCTCTGGAATACCCCATTGTGTTGAGCCACGCCTGGTTGACTTCCAGGAAGCAACCGTTTTCATCCAGGGATTGGTAGCCCAGCGGCAGGTTCTCGTAGAACGACCGATAAATTTCGTCCTCTTGTCTGACCACATCGTCTGAGACTGACAGCGGGTCTTGGTCAGTCTCCATCTTGGTCAGTTTTTGGCGGAGCAGGACTAATTCTTGGATGAGTTCGTCTTTGGTCTTGTCACGGTCTTCCACGGTAGGTCCCCTTGTCGCGAAAAAGTAGACTGGGTGTAAGAAACAAAGCTTGAGTGATCTTGATCATACCGTTTCATTCAAAAGATTGTGCCCGCAATGAGCATTTTTGTCTCTATACGAGGGCCCTTGAAGATGCGGACAAGAACTGGAATTGCGTCGTCGCCGATGGCCCCTGCAATAACTCCCTTTCACGCGTCAACGGGAGCAAAGTTATCCGGGCAGAATTTCTGGGAATGCTTATGATGGAGCCGAGGATGGGAGTTGAACCCACGGCCTGATGATTACGAATCATCTGCTCTACCACTGAGCTACCTCGGCTCATGAAGGAATGGGACCAAAATAGGACATCCATCCGATGGCTGTCAATACCCGAAAATAAACGGCAACAAAGCAATAATCTTCACCAACCTCGATCATTGAGAAGAATCCCCAAAAATCTTGTCTTATTGAGAAGTGCGGAGTAGGTATTTGAGGGACATGTTCCTGATTGGGGCGTCTGAAGTAAGGAGGGCTCGGTATGAATGAAGATGTTTCCCGCAGAAGTGGAGAGCTTTTTGAATCAGGATTTTACTGTGCTGAAAGCGTTCTGCTGGCCATCACGGAAAGCAAAGGAATAGAGTCTGATTTGATACCCAAAATTGCCACGGGTTTTTGTAGCGGCGTGTCAAGGACATGTGGTATGTGCGGCGCAGTGAGTGGTGCAATCATGGCAATCAACTTGTTCACCGGCAGAAATTCACCAAACGAATCAGTAATGGAATCCTACACTGCGGCCAGAAAACTGCTGGAAATTTTTGAGACCAGATTCGGCTCGACCAACTGTAAAAATTTGATTGGTTGCGACCTTGGTACCGAAGAGGGGCAGAATTTCTTCAAGTCAAATAATCTTCGTGTACAATGCAGACGTTATACTGAAGAGGCAACGGGGATAGCGTTGTCGCTCATCGAAGAAAACTGTCGGGTTTCCGGCACGCAATAGCAAGAATACTTATTCTGGACCGGACGTCGAGCGGAAGCCCTTTGGCAATAAACAGGCATGATCACGTCATGAAAGGATTTCAGCGGCTCATGAATACTGCCCTTCTATTGATTGACATCCAGAAGGATTATTTCCCCGGCGGAAGAATGGAAGTTGAAGGAAGCGTTGAGGCCGGCTTATGTGCCAAGAAGTTGCTGTCGTTCTTTCGACAACAACAACTCCCCCTGGTACATGTCCGGCACACAAATATCCGTCCCGGAGCGACCTTTTTTGTTCCCGGCACGGAAGGAACGGAAATCCACGAAAACGTCAAACCGCTCCCTGACGAACTGGTTGTTCAGAAAAACTACCCTAATAGTTTCCGAAATACCGCGTTATTGGAACATCTCCAGAACCAGAGCGTAAAGCATGTTGTGATTTGTGGAATGATGACTCACATGTGCGTTGATGCCACTGCTCGTGCTGCCTTTGACCATGGGCTTAGGTGCACTGTCGTGAGCGATGCCGGTGCGACGATTCCTCTCACTTTCGGAGACAAAACCATCCCGGCGGAATACGTTCAAGGAGCTTTTCTGGCGGCTTTGAAGGCCGTTTATGCAACGGTTGTCAGTGCCCAAGAGTTTCTCTATCTCAGAGCACCTTGTGGAATCCAGATTGAGAAGGCCTCTCCTTTGGGTCGGACGTGATACACTCTATTGTCGCTCCTTGTCTCCAGCACATAGACCTCCGTATCAGTAGGTAGCGACCTTGCTCGACCAGCGTCAAACATCTTGTTAAAAGCCTCTGTATTTTGTGCCACGATCGTCTGAGCAAGATGTATCAGGTCTTCGTAGGTTGCAGCACCAATTGCATGCTCGTTGGTTATCTTGGTGGTTCCGACCTCGGACTTGGCTAATGCGGGATAGCAGAGAACGGTTATAAGAAACATCGAGACGACAAATACTATTTGCTTGGAGAAAACCATACTTAGTGCCCCTTTCCCTCGCCCCTGAATCAATGGTCTGAATTTGTTTAGACAACCGAAATACATTGATTAATGGCTCAAATCCCCCGATGTGAAAAGGAGAGAGCGCCAAAACCGTCTCCGAGTTAGGGTCCAGCAAGGTTCTACTTGTAACAGTTATTGAACCTTGCTGGAGCAAGACTCTTCTACTTCTTACACCTATATCTGCGTGCCGGAATCCTCCGGCGTACGACTATAAGACACTGGATAAACAGAACGGTTCCTGATCAACTCTCAAGAAACCCAAATAATTTTTATCCTTTAGTTTGGTCGGTCTTCTGTTCCATCATCAAGAAAGTTCGACCGTACAGCATCGACGACGCTTGCATCCACGTGGCCACGTTGTATAGAATCAAGAAGCATGATGTAATTCTTTGGGCCTAGAAGAGGCGGCATTGTTGGTGACGTGCCTTCTCATCAGAGCCATGGCCTCTCTCTTCAGGCCTTACTCTCACGAGTAGAGTCAAGACTGTAACAGCTCCTACCTGCGAAGAGAAGGGTGTCTCGTCGACGGATATTTCCAGAGTCCTCATGTTCCTCAATGACTCTGTTTCACAAGGAGGCTCGAGAAACCGTGAACGAAGCAAGTCAACTCGAGACGGAAATTGGGAGCCTCTTGGCTTCCCAGAAATTTTGCGTTCTGTCCACTCAAGAGCCTGATCATCCCTATCTGAACTTGGTGGCATTCGCTGAAACCAGGGACTTGCGGACGATGCTGTTTGCCACCACGAGAGTATCAAGAAAGTTCGGGAATCTTTCATTCAGCTCTGGAGTTGCCTTGCTCGTTGACAACCGCGCCAACGATGCCGCGGATATTCGCGAGGCAACGGCCGTGACGATAATTGGGAAGGCCCAGGAGATATCCGCGTCAGACAGAAAAGAATTTGATCGGATCTATCTAGCCAAGCAACCGCACATGAAGGAGTTTTTGTGTTCTCCTTCTACCGCGCTTATCAAGGTCGCTGTCGAATCCTATATCCTCGTCAATCGTTTTCAAAACGTCACCATACTGAATCTGAAATGATGGACTGAGATTGCCACGTCGTCGTACGGCTCCTCGCAGTGACCAAGGATGTCCGTCCATGTGTCATTGCAAGCGAAGGGCAGGAATCTCGACAGAATTTTTTGGCAAACTTGTAAGATAGCCTGAACGGCGCGGTATACTCGGTTCCCAGACGATTAATATTTTCGCACCTGACGTTTCTTATCGGCGTAGTGCGAAGGAATTATGCGGACGATTTGGCGATCGCCAACGTCCCTGTGAGATTATATTCTGTTCTTTCATTAGGTTACATTTTTGGCACAAGCCTTGCTTCACTCTTTGGTAACGAAGAAACTAAACCATATCCTCTAGGCAATCCTTTCACGGGTTGCTTTTTTTTTGTCTATTCGGCTAAAAAGATGCGGATGGTGTATGTATAAGAAATGCTCATACTAAGAAGAGATGGAAGAAAATTTTCCGATGGACTCATTGAAAAACATAATGGCGTGAAAGTCCACCGCTCGCGGAAATTCTCTCCTTCAGTGCTTGCGAGGTATCTCATGCCGGCCGATGATGGCGTTGGAACCACATGGGTAGGGGTTGCTGTTTTTGTGTCCATTTTGGCGGCCCTTCTTGTCAATGGATGCGGAGATCGTAAGCCGCCGCCTTCGCCTCCCGTGCCCGAAGTGGCGATTCTGGTCATAAAGGCCCAAGAGCTTATGCTTACTACGGAACTGCCGGGGCGGACGTCTGCATTTCTTGTTGCGGAAATTCGGCCACAGGTTAATGGAATCATAAAGAAAAGACTCTTTCGGGAAGGATCTGATGTAAAAGGTGGTCAACAGTTGTATCAGATCGATCCAGCTCCATTCGAGGCGGCCTTGGATAGTGCAGGGGCGGCTCTTGCCAGATCTGAAGCAAATCTTCCCGCTGTAAGATCCAAAGCGGAACGTTACAAGGCCTTGCTTGCAGAGAAAGCCGTCAGCCAGCAGGACTACGATGATAGAGAGTCGGCGCTGAAACAAGCCGAGGCAGATATTCAGTATTGGAAGGCAGCAGTTGAAACCGCGCGCATCAATTTGGAGTATACTCGTGTAATTGCTCCTATATCAGGCCGCATTGGGAAGTCAAATGTCACCGATGGAGCACTGGTAACGGCATATCAACCTGTCGCTCTGGCAACTATTCAGCAAATCGATCCGATCTACGTCGATGTACCCCAGTCCACTTCCGAGCTGCTACGATTGAAGCGCCACCTGGATGTAGGCAGGCTCACCCAGGATGGACCGGAACAAAAGAAGGTCCAGCTTTTCTTGGAAGACGGCACACCATATCAGTCTGAGGGAGCCCTCCAGTTTCGAGACGTCACGGTTGACCCTACAACAGGATCTGTGATTCTGAGGATTGTGTTTCCGAATCCGGAGGGAGTTCTTTTGCCCGGGATGTTTGTAAGAGCCCGCGTCAAGGAAGGTGTCAATGAAAAGGCCATTCTCGTTCCACAGCAGTCTGTCATGCGTGACCCCAAAGGCAACCCCTTTGTGTTCGTTGTTGACGGAGACAACCGAGTCCAGCAGCGCATGCTTACCATAGATCGTGCCCATGGCGACAAGTGGCTCGTTGCCGGTGGGCTCTCCGAAGGAGACCGAGTTGTTGTAGAAGGCACGCAGCGAGCGAGACCCGGGGCCCTCGTGAAAACTGTTCCTCTTGACGAAAAGCCGCAAGCCCCAAAGACCGCGACCCAGGCACAACCCTCTGAGGCTTCCAAGAGATAAGGGGTTTTCATGCTGTCAAATTTCTTCTTGGAGCGACCGGTTTTTGCCTGGGTAATCGCCATTATCATGATGGCGGCCGGTGGTCTCGCAATCTACAATCTCCCTATTTCGCAATATCCTCCCATTGCCCCTCCATCCATTGCCATAGACTCATTTTATCCCGGCGCGTCTGCTGAGACGGTGGAGAACAGCGTCACCCAGATTATTGAGCAAAAGATGACCGGCTTTGACAACATGCTTTACTTGTCTTCCACCAGTGATTCGGCCGGAGCGTCTCGGATTCAGTTGACCTTTACGCCGGGGACCAACCCAGACCTTGCATGGTCTCAGGTGCAGAACAAACTTCAACTTGCCATGGCTAGCCTTCCTGATGTGGTTCAGCGTCAGGGGGTCAAGGTCAGTAAGTCCACCAGAAACTATTTGATGATCATAAGTTTGATCTCAGAAGATGGGAGTATGGATGGTAATGACTTGAGGGATTATGCCCAATCCAATCTCGAAAAGGTCTTGGCCCGGATCCCGGGAGTCGGCGAGGTTGAAAACTTCGGTTCCCAATATGCCATGCGCGTGTGGCTGAATCCTGAAAAGCTCACTGATTATCATCTGACTATTGAAGATGTTATCAGGGCTCTGCGCTCGTACAATGTGGAGATCTCCGCTGGTCAATTCGGCGGTACGCCTGCCACGGAAGGTCAACGGCTTAACGCGTCCATAATAGTCCAGAATCTGCTTAAAACCCCCGATGAATTTGCCGCAATTCCCATTCGGATGAACCCGGACGGATCAATCGTTCGGATTAAGGATGTGGGGAGAACAGAGCTGGGCACCGAAGTGTACGATGTCCAGGCAATGTACAATGGCAAGCCTGCTGCCGGAATGGCCATAAGACAAGCGGCCGGTGCAAATGCGTTGACCACGGCGGATGCGGTAAAGGCTAAGGTTGAAGAGATGAGTCGATACTTCCCTGCCGGCATGAAGGCAGTGTATCCATACGACACGACTCCTTTTATCCGGGTCGCCATTGCGGAAGTTGTCAAAACACTTTTTGAAGCTATTCTGCTCGTCTTCTTGGTCATGTATGTGTTCATGGGAAACATACGGGCTACGCTCATTCCTACCATTGCCGTCCCGGTGGTGATACTTGGAACATTTGCGGTTCTGGGTATTTTTGGATTTTCCATCAACATGCTCACCATGTTTGCGATGGTTCTCGCCATTGGCCTCCTTGTTGATGACGCCATCGTCGTTGTGGAGAATGTTGAAAGGATTATGCGAGAAGAGGGCTTGTCGCCTCGAGAGGCAACAAGAAAATCCATGGGCCAAATCACCAGTGCTCTAATAGGCATCGGTCTGGTGTTGTCCGCTGTCTTTGGTCCAATGGCTTTCTTTAGCGGATCCACGGGAGTCATTTATCGCCAATTCTCCATCACGATCATGGCTTCCATGCTCCTCTCCGTTGTGGTGGCCTTGATTCTAACTCCAGTTCTCTGTGCAAGTCTGCTCACCCCTATCGCGAGGAGCCACAAACCTGCTGCCTCGGGATTTTTTCTCCTAAGACCATTTTTCAGGCTCTTCAACGCCTTTTATACAAAAACGGCCGACGTGTACTTAAGAGTGGTGAGTCATGCGCTCGGCAAGAAGCTGCCATATCTGGTTGTTTTTCTCGTGATAGTGGTTGCTATGGGATATCTCTTTCTCCGAATGCCGACCTCTTATCTCCCTGACGAGGACCAGGGGATACTTTTTG
>JAUPKT010000374.1 GCA_030837305.1 Thermodesulfobacteriota bacterium | reverse complement strand
CCTCTGCGTCCTCTGCGCCTCTGCGGTGAATTCATCTTTTTAGCTTCTCAGCCCAGGCATTCGCCTCCTCATAGGCCTCCAGCGTATCAATCCCGATGATCGGCTCCTCCATCTTCACAGCATCGATCCTCTCCCCCGCCCGCAGCATGGCTGGAAAGACATGGAAGCCAAAATCACAGAATCCGCTGTCAGGAATATAATCGAACACCTTGGGATGCAGGTAAAAGAACCCCGCGCTCACGTAATGGCTGGTCACATCCTCTGCCTTGGGCTTCTCCACCAGACGCGTGATCCGACCTTCTTCGTCAAACTCGATCATGCCGCTCTGAGTTACATCTTTCCGCCAGTGAACCGCAATGGTGGCTACAGAAGCCTTTTCCTCATGCAGGCTCTTCAATATCCCAAGATCCCATTGGCTAAAATTGTCTGAATAAATAACAAAGAAAGGCTCATCAAAAAACGCGGACACTTTCCTCACCGCCCCCGCGGTACCCATTAGCTCCGGCTCAAAAGAATACTCCGCATGCAACCCATACTGTTTTCCATCCCCCACAAAGGCCTGCACCTGTTCGGCCAGATAGTGCAGGTTGATCACGCATTGGGTCACCCCGCAGCGTCCCACCCACCTGAGGGTCCAGTCCAGAAGCGGCCGCCCCGCCAGGGGCATCAGGCACTTGGGCATCTTTTCAGTGAGTGGCCGCAGTCGCGTTCCGAGCCCAGCAGCCAAAATCATGGCTTTCATTAATCCGTTCTAAATCTTTCCAGAGCGAAAGGCATCATGCAATTCAACTGTCTTTGAACCTAAGAGCTTCCTCATCTTGTTGGAAAGAAGAAGCCACTTCAGACGACGTTCCAGGGGCCAGTTACGGTAATCGTTGATTTGTTCCTGACTCACATAATATGAAAAACCTTTATTACTCTTCATGGTCATCTTTCAAGGATCATTTTCAAATGTTCAACATCTGAAAGATCCTGCTTTCGTGCAGCCTGGATTTTTATTTCAATAAGATCTTGTATGCTTATGGTTGGAATCTTGACGTCCCCAAGAGCAAAGTTGACCGCTCTCTTCTTCAGGTCTCTATAGGGGATCGGTAGCTCAAAAAGGAGGTCAATTTCGGCAAGAGGGGATATATCACTGTAAAAGCTCATAGCCATCATCCCCTTTTCTTTGATCCACTGTGTCCTTTTCTCATCGTTTGCTAAATCTCTTGGATCTACCGGGACTTTTGTCTTATATCCCCATTCAATAAGCTTATCGACCGTTTTAAGAATGTTACGTGGCTCTGGAAGAATCATGAGATCGATGTCATATGTCATTCTGGGGATTCCATGAAAATTAACCGCAAGCCCACCAACAACAAGATAATCAATCCCCGCACCATTGAGTCCTCTGAAGATAGCTCTGTAATCGAGTTCCATTATGGGCAATCCAATTACCTTTCCCGCAGAATCTTCGCCACCCGATGTTCCTGCGCTGATTCATACACTGCCTCGATCATGCGATTCGCCTCCAGCCCATCCCGTCCACTTCCCAAGGGCTCCCTTCCTTCCCTTATGGCCGCCGTAAACTCCTTCCACTCCTCCTCCCACGATACATCCACCCCATCAAAAACGACCCTCTCCTCACTCGGCGCTCCACCCGCATAGCAGCGCGATTCAGGCTCTTCCTGACCTCTGACCTCCCTGCCCAGTTGAACCGGGGTCCCCTTTGGGGTGTTCAACCGGGGTGACCTCTGACCTCTGCCTTCTAACACCAGCGGCCGTTTGCCCACCGTCAACGTCTCGACCCCATAACTCCCCCCCAGCCCATCCACAATCAAATACCCGGCCTCCCCGAAGACCTCGAACACAAACCGGTTTTTCCACTGGGTCCAACTGGTGTGCATCTGAGCCACCTGGCCGCTATTCGTCCTGAAAACCGCAAAGGCGTTGTCCTCCACCTCCATATCCCAGAAGCAGGTGGGCGTCACGCCAAAGGCCTCCTCAAAATCCCCCATAAACCAGCGAAAGAGGTCCACCACATGCACCCCCTGATCCAGCAGCTCCCCACCCCCACAAATCTCCTTACTCGCCCGCCACTCCTTTTCATACCCGGGCCTTCCCCCATGGCCGTAGATGCAACGACTGAAATAAATCGGGCCTATCTCACCCTGTTCCACCATCTCGTGCGCCTTGAAAATCCCCGGATGGTGCCGATGGTTAAAGCCCGTCTTCAGAATGACCCCATTTTCCTCCGCAACCTTCACCATCCGCTCCGCTTCCCACGCATCTCTCCCAAGCGGCTTTTCACACAGCACATGAATCCCCCTCTCGGCCGCCCACAGAGTGACCTTTTTCAAGAACTTGTTCGAGGTCGCCACAACAACCGCGTCCATCTTCTCCTTGTCAAGCATCTCCTTCCAGTCTTTGTAGGCCTTTCCATCTTCACCAAATTCCTTAACAAGGGCGCCTGCTTTGAAAATCTCAACGTCGGCTGCGCAGGTCAGCCCACATTCCTGGTCCGCCTTTACCACACCAGCGCGCTTCCTACCAATCAGTCCACAACCCACTATTCCCACCTTAAACATCTATAGAGCCTCTTTCTATTTCCTATCAGCTCAACCGCTTAACAGCTTACCACCTCATCAACTCCAAAATAGCTGTTAAGCTCTTAAGCGCATAAGCTGTTAAGTCAAAAGCCATTCACCACCCGCTCAACAGCTCATCAGCTCATCAGCTTATCAGCCATGAGCCATCAGGCATCAGACATCGGCCACCACCCATGCTCCATCCCCTGCATCTATCTCAACCCCGATCAACCGCGTTGGAACCTCATCCATCATTTCTTTTACTCGAACATAGAGCAGTTTTCCCCCTTGATTTTCAATCTCTTTGGCGATTTTTAGATTGAACTCTCCTAATTCCGTATCAAACTCCGGGAGAAAAATCACAATTGTTTCATCTGTAAGAAGTTCATCTATCTCAGGATGCTCTAAGACATACTTACTGAACTCTATGCTTAGCTTAGAATTCTTTGCGAAAAACTGATCTTTATGTGTTTCCATATTATTCTCCCTTCAGGAACCGCTCCTTGTACATGGGCCAATTTGACTGGATATCATATTCCGCAAAAGTAAGGGCTTCGCTGAAATCCTGTGTAAACATCGGTCAGCAGGTGTGTCGCTCCGTAGCGGAGGGCGGTCAGGAAGATCGGCCGGTCTTTGGCGGGAAGGTCGATGGGGCAATCCCGCCCGGAAACGGAAGGCAGGACGGTCATGTCGCGAAGGAGTATTTCCAGGCGCGACACGGCGGAGGGAAATTTGGAGGTCAGGTTGCGGCTTGCCTCCTCAACGGCCAGGGTGGAGGTGACCATCCGCCAATGTCCCAGCGTCCCGAGTTCCAGCACAAGTGCCGCCTTTCCGGACGGATTGTGAGCCGCAGTGAAGAGGAGGTTGGCATCCAGAAAGAGGCACTTCACGTTTTGCCTTCGAACTTCTTTAGAATGTTCATACGTTCCGCTTCCTCCAGATGGTCCTCGACGTTCCAACGAACGATGTCGACGTCACTATAGATCTCGATTTCCAGGCCCGGAGCCGGCCGCAGGACAACTTCATCCTCCCGCTCTTCGAGGATGACAACGCCACCCGCCACGATTCCCATACGTTTCCGAATATCGGCCGGCAAGGTGATTTGCCCTCGGCTGGATACGGTAAGGCTCTCGCTCATCATAACCTCCTTGATGAAATTCCGTATAGCAGAATTACGCCATCTCCGCAAGCCAAAAACGGCAAAATGGGAGCCGCTAAAATAGGGGCGCTGTCCCTATTTTTTGAAAAACGTCTTATCATCAATCCGCCGGATCGTGGCGAAATTTTTATCTGCACGCAACCGGTCCTGGAAGGTTTTTTCTCGCCACGGGTCCCATTGAGCGGCAATGAATTTACCCGTGATTCCATCCGATTCCGCCGACAGTAAGAATACGGTCAGGCCAGCGGGTATGGCCGCGGATACGCCGCCATTATCCATTTGTTTCTTTGTGTTCTCGTAGAATTCTTTTGTGGCGCAATCCTGACCGGCTGCCAGGGTTTCCTGATGCAGCCGCGTGATGACAAATCCGGGGGCGATGCAGTTGACGTCAAAACTTTCGTCTGCCAGCTCAATCGACAAGTTTTCCGTAAACCGGACGGTGGCAATTTTACTGGTCGCATAGGCAGAATAGTTGGGAAATGGTGTGGCCGCGCCGCCGCCTGAATAATTGATGATTTTCTTCCTGGAGTCAGACTCCATCAGGGGTATGAAGGCATGGCACATATGCACGACGCCCAGGAAATTGATTTGTATTGTCTCCGCAAATTTAGCGATATCAATTTTATAGGTCTTCCCGATGGGTCCGTAGATCCCCGCACAATTCACCAGGCCATAGACAGCGCCGAATTTATCACCGCACCAAGAGGCGAAAGATTTCACTTCCTGATAGTTTCCGATATCCAACCGGTAAAAAAACCGTTCGCAGGGAGCAACTTCATCCAGCAAGGAACAAGCTTTTTTCAAACTTCCCTCATCGCGCGCCGCGATAACCACCTTCGCCCCTTCCGCAACGCACTGCTTTGCGACTTCCAGGCCGATCCCCATGCTGCCGCCTGTTATGACAATGACCTTATCCGACAATTTCTTCACGCGCCGTTACCTCCCGATGGAATAATATTGAAAACCACACGATTTCATGGATGTTTGATCGAGAAAGTTCTTCGTATCGAAAAAGACCGGTTTCTTCAAGCGTCCCGCAACCTCACCCCAGGGATAGGTCTTGAAATCTCCCCATTCCGTCAGCAGGATTAATGCATCGACTTTTTCCGCCACAGCCTCGATACTATGTGTGATCTCAAACTTCATATCGCCCTGCAATTCCGCATAATCTGCCTTGGGATCATACACCTTGACTTCGGCGCCTTTTTCAATGATCAGGTCGCTAATTTCCACCGGAAGACTTCTTCGCAACGTGCTGGTTCCGGGCTTGTAGGTCAAACCAAGCACACCAATTCGTTTATGCATCAAGCCCCCGACGAGTTCCTCAAGCCGGCAAACGATATCCTGTTTTCTCGCGTGGTTCAGGTCATGTATGATGCCGAAAATCGTCGCATTCCTCTTTGCCTCAACATTTTTCTTTCGCAGCACCTGCAAATCTCTGCCCAATGTTCCACCCGAAAAACCGATCCCCGGAGACAAATATGCCTTCGGACCAATTCGGGGATCTGTTTTCATTCCTTTGACCACATCATCAATGCAGGCGCCTGTGGTTTCGCAGATATCGGAAAGATGATTCGCAAAGACAATGCACATGGATAAAAAGGAATTGATGCCATGCTTGACCATCTCCGCGCTCTCCAGATTCATGGTCAACACATCCGCCTCTATTTGTGAAAATAATTGAGCGCATTTTTCCCGCGCATTCTCGCTGTTCGTGCCCAGAATAATACGACCTGGATTCAAATAGCACGCAATCGCCTCTCCCAGCCTCAGGTTTTCGGGTGAATAGGCAAGATCGAGTGTGGCATTTTCCTCTTGCAGCCGGGATCTCAAAGCACCGCAAAATCCCACCGGGGACTGGGAACTCACAATCAATACGGCCCCCTCCTTCATCACCCTTTTGGCATCATCCACAGCCCGTTCTAAGATAGATGTATCGCTCTCATCGTCATCCCCAACCGGCGTATCATAAGAGAGAAACACAAAATCACAGGCGCCCAGGCAGGCTATGTCCTCTGAAAACGTCAGGTTCTCATTTCGAATGCCCTCCTGGATCGCCTCACCCAGCCCGGGCTCAAAAAGCGGCGGATTCCCCTTCCGCAACTCCTCGACTCTCAACCTATCATAATCAAATCCCGCCACCTTATTTCCAAGCCTGGACCACGCCGCACACAGCACGCACCCCAAATGCCACAGCCCAATCACCCCAATCGTCCTCTTCATCTCATCAACCATCACCCACCCCCTATCAACCATCAGCCATCAACCCTATAGTCTCTCACAGAGCCCTCAGAGCACCCAGAGATTACTTCTTTATAGCAGCAGCTTATCGGCTTATCAGCTTACCAGCTCATCAGCTCAATCGCTCAACAGCCAACAGCTCACCAGCCATCCGCCAATTCCCCACGAGCCAATTCGCCATCGGGTGATCGGGACCGCCTCTTTATGGCTCTGGCTGTACTATAGCCTTCTCAACCGCAATTCGCAAAGGATCGTCGCCAAAAGCCCCCGCCAAAAACGCCATACGATCCAAGAATCCGTCTTCCTCCACGACAACCACGTTGCGCGATTGTACCTCACGCAAAAAACGATTGTACGGCACCCCTGCCAGCGCCGCCCCGCCGCGCAAATCTACCTCGCGCTGCATGTAGCGGCGAATGGCCAGTTCGATCTTCTGAGTACGCAGACCTTCACGAATCCACTGGCGCAGCAATGCTGTTTCAGATGCAGCCATCTCTGCGCTCAGACGCGTTAGTTCTTGCGATTCTTCATGCGATATCCGAATGGATTTCGTCACAGTAGCAGCATTCATTTCATATCACCTCGTTCATCTGCAAGTGCATTGGCAAGCCGCCGGGCCTGATCGATCAAGGCCGGACTGGTGGTTGGCGCCAATCGCCTCAAGTAGCCCGCAACAGCCGAATAAGTGATCCGACGTTGCGAATAGAGCAATACACAGAAATCAGGCACGGCCACACAATTGATGCCTGCCGCCTGGGCAAATTGCAGCGGCCTGACATCGTTGATCAAAAGCGTCCAGGACCGTTCGCGCGCCACGGCCATCGCATGCGCTTCGCCTGTCCCAAACAGATTCAGCGGCTTATCGGGCTCCATCAGATAGAGTCGGCCATCCTCCTGTAGCAGCCTGAATAGCATTGCCTGTGGATAGATCAAGGAGGTTTCGCCTGGATCGGTTGTGACAATCTCCTGTTTCACGGCCGTGCAGTAATGAACACGGAAGAACGAAAATAGATAGGGGACCACTCCGATCTGGGCGGCGATGTTCCAAAACGAAGTGTCAAGCGAAGCATCAAGTGGTGTCATGTATCGCTCCCTCCAAATGTCTTTTCGCCTCGACCAGGCGCATAGCCATATCCATTTTACGCCTCTAACAGATTAAGATAGCCATCCATTACATTTACAAAGGCCGGAATTAAATCAGGACGCAGATTTTCGCCGATATCCGCCAGGGATTCATCCCATTCATCCGTCCATCCCAATCATCCCGTCTTGCCTGTCCTCTGCCCTCTGCGTTTTGCGCTCTGCGCTCCAAATCCCGCCCTTTGACCTTTAATTATTTTGTCCTAAATTATTTTGCCAACCTATCTTTTAATATTTTTCCAATCAAGTTAAATAGTTAAGAACGTCCCCCCCCAATTCTTGCTCTTTGCTCTTGGCTCTTTGCTCGCTGCCCTCGGACCTCCGCCCTCTGTCCTCCGTCCCCTTCTTACCCTCTCACCTTCTCACCCTCTCAACTTCTTACCTTCTTACCAGCCATCCCCCCCATCACCCATCAACCATCAGCCATCAACCATCCGCCCAACAGGCTCAATAGCTCATCAGCTTCTAATCATCCTCTGCGTCCTCTGTGAGAGGCATTCTTCTTCATCTGCGCGAAAAAGCGGACCAATAATCACAAAACGTGATCACCCGTTCATTCTGTTCAGGGGTAAAAAGGAGGGGCTCCACCTCCCGCGCGAGCATAGTCAGGTCCAGTTCCTTGAGCTTCTGCTCAAAGGAACGCTCAAATTCCTTTTCATCCAGACCCACAGTCTTCTGATTATATTCAAAATCTGGTTTCCCCAGCCCCATCAGGAAGGAAGCATCATAGATATCTCGACCCATCTGCCGCTTACGATACAGGATCGCCAACAACTTCTGGGTCAGAAGTATCCCTGCCGGGGCAACCCGTATGCGTCGGTAAACCCCGAACCTGTTCAAAAACACCATGCCGGGTTGATAAATTCGGGCCTTCGTCTCGCTGTCGATACGAATCAGGATTTTTTGGCCGCTTATGGGACTCAGCCCGGATCGCTGAAGGACTTCTGGAAAACGGATATAGCAGTGGTATGACCCCCTTTCCGCCATCCGGTATTCAATAACGAAACCCTTATATTCCATGTCCCGGCAGGCCGCCTTCAACAACCGTTCAAACGCCTCAAAAGAAAGGTCGAGGTTGTCGAAATCCAGGTCTTCTGAAAACCGGGGACTGTCATGCAGAATCCGGATGGCAGTGCCGCCGACGAAACAGAGGGCCGCAGCAGCAGCGTCCTTAAAAAGTGAATCCAGCAGTTCATACTGAAGATACTCCACCAGAATCCCGCGCGGATTTCTCTGCCGCAGCGCCAGCGGGAATTGCCCGGAAATCTGGTCTAAAGTAAGCATTGACGGGCCCACTTTGACAACTTTTTCATATCAAAGACCTGCAAATATGCCGTGAATTTGTCTCTATCAAGCGTTTCGGCGATCTCCTCCCTGTTCAGCCGAATACTCTCGAAATCAGCCTCAGTGTTGATATAACCCAGATTAAGATACAGGTAGTCCAGGAGGGCCTTTTCCGGTTCGGCATGAAGGTACCGGCCATGCTGACCTTTAATTTCAACATAGCCCCACAAGAGTTCCTTTTTTACATGCCGTTAAATGAAGCGACCCAACCGGTTTTGAAACGACCGGGTAACGCGGCTGGTAATGCTGGTAAAAC
>JAUPKT010000373.1 GCA_030837305.1 Thermodesulfobacteriota bacterium | reverse complement strand
GACGCTCTTCCGATCTCTGACCTGACGTCATCGACGATTTCTTTGACCTTTATCGTGCGTTTTCGAGTCGTTTTGGTAGACTTTCTCATTTTAAGTTTCTCGATTAATGTATATCATGAAAATATCATTTGTTTTTTATCAGAAAAAACACCCCTTCAACGTGACTTCAGCGAATTCGGTCCGGTTGCCTGTCCGTCCCCACCCGTACATTCCGTTTCTTTCAGTTTGCGCACTCCACGATAAACTTAACAAGATATGTATTGGGTTTATTGAGGCCCGGCCCGGATGCCGTCATAGATCAGCCGAGCAAAGGTCACGGCTGAAACTCCCAAACCGATGCCAAAGAGGACCCAATTAAAGTTACGTGGGAGGCCTCCCGTCATTATGTTATTTGCATCGAGGCAGAATGAGAAAATGACTACTATGCCGCCGGCCGAAATCAATGCCCAATGCGACCAAACCGGCGACAAAGGACGATTCATCCGCTCGAAGATCAGGACGACAATTCCGGAGACGATCAGGCATGCTGAGATAATGCCGGGTGCCAATACCGGTGCCACCCAGGGGACGGGAACGAGAAAGAGCAGGTCCCATGTCATGAGACTTTCAGGCCAACCCAAGAAAACCATGAGCCACACATAATAAGAGATATCCCAAACTCCAAATGCGATCATAAAATGCGCCCAGGCTTCACGCCGGTTCTGTCCTGCGATCATGCCCAGAGTTGCCAACATAACCAGGGTGGCGCATTCACGTCCCAACTCGATGAATAGCCGTCTCACATGATCTTCCCCCATGGCGTAGAGTTGGTCCATTGTTTGGAGTGGAAACCGAAATCCTCCCTGTTCCAGAGGAAAATAGAGGGCTCGGAGATATTCCACCACTGCCGACTCCACAAACGCAAACGCGATTGCCCACACAATGACGATTGGGATTTTTCTCATGAAGGATTACCTAAGATGGTTTCCTACGATACTGTTCTCTCTGGTTATCTCTTTATCGAAACTTTCTCAGTGATCCAGACAGCGGAAAAGAGACACTCACGCAAGATTTTTTCTTGTGTTTCATCTTTTTTTCTTGGATAAAGGAGTATGCGGCATAAGGCCCCCGGCAAAGGGGTCTCCACATGTCGGCATTATATTTCAGATTTCTACGGTATTCCACATCCTGAGGGAAGAACGCTCCCTTCCCGACACCTCTATTTTCCAGGCTGTGCATCCGCAGCATGAGTTGCGGTTGATGCCCGGTCGATTTCCATGAATCGTGGTATCTCATTCGTCTTTAGGGTGCAGTGTGTTGGTTTGCACAGCCTAGGGACGGTATCTTGTAAAAACTCGAGTGCGCGGGATTACTATCAGCGCGCTCAACAAAGTCACCGCTGAGGAGGGTTTTGTCATGGAGGAAGCTCCTAAATGGTATGACGTCCACCTGGATGACTATCGGAAGATTGCCTACATCAATAGCTTGGACCAATACAAAGAAATGTACAGAAGGTCTATTGAAGACGCGGACAACTTCTGGGCGGAATGTGCTCGGGAGTATCTCACCTGGTTTAAGGAGTGGGATTTTGTTCTCCGTTACGACTTTGAAAAGGACGTGAAGATCGAGTGGTTCGGTGGAGGGGTACTCAACGCGTGCTACAACTGCCTCGACAGGCACGTGGACAAGCTGAAGAATAGGGTTGCCTACTACTGGGAAGGAGACAGCCCCGCACAATCCAAGACGGTCACGTATCTCGAGCTGTACAAAGAGGTCAACAAATTTGCCGCCGTGCTGAAGGCCAATGGAGTCAAGAAGGGGGATCGCGTCATCATTTACATGCCCATGATCGTGGAACTCTCTGTGGCAATGCTGGCGTGTGCGCGAATAGGAGCGGTTCATAGCGTGATCTTTGGTGGTTTCAGCGCTGAATCCATTGCAAACCGAGTCCAAGACTGCGGAGCCCATGTCGTGATCACTGTGGACGGCGGTCTCCGTGGAGGAAAGACCCTCCCCCTGAAGAAAACGGTGGACGAGGCTTTGGAACGCTGCCCGGACGTAAAAAGGGTCATCGTGTACAAACACGTTGGACTGGACCTTCCGCTTGATACCAAGAAGGAGGTTTGGTGGCATGATGCCATGGCAGACCCGTCTCTGCCGAGTTATGTGGAGCCGGAGCCCATGGATGCGGAGGATCCTCTCTTCATCCTTTACACAAGCGGGAGTACCGGGAAGCCCAAGGGAGTGCTCCACACCACGGGTGGGTATCTGCTGTACGCCGCCTTGACCACAAAGCTCGTTTTCGACCTCAAGGAGCATGAGACCTTCTGGTGCACCGCGGACATCGGGTGGATAACAGGCCACACCTACACCGTGTATGGACCCCTCACGGATGGTTTCACGAGCGTCATGTTCGAAGGCATCCCCACGTACCCCGATTTCGGACGATACTGGGAGATCGTTGCCAAGCGTCGTGTCGACAAGTTCTATACTGCTCCGACGGTGATACGGTCCTTGGCAAAGGAAGGGGCCGAGTATGTCGCAAAACACGACGTATCGTCTTTGAAGCTCCTGGGGACCGTCGG
>JAUPKT010000372.1 GCA_030837305.1 Thermodesulfobacteriota bacterium | reverse complement strand
GTTTGCTGCTCCCTAATCAGGAATCCCATACTCTGTGTGAGCGGCGTCCTCGCCGCGAGGATCGAGGCTGGAAGCCTCTCCCACAAAAGCCCAAGTCCCGCCACGGGGCGGGATTGTCATTTTGCGTAGAAGTTACGGACATAGATTCTAAACGGGCCCCTATTGTGGCATTGCCGGCCGTTTTCTCTGCAAGAAAAGGAGAAAAAGCATGCCCAAGAGGATCGGGAGCCACAGGGTACAGAGCCGAACAAGGATGGTGACTGTGCTCGCCAGATTGAACGGCACGCCAAAAAAGGATAGCAGACCGATGATGCCGCCTTCTGTTACAACCAATCCCCCCGGCAACATGCTGAGGGCTCCTGTAAGGGATGAGAGGGAATAGACAAAAGTTGATTGAATGATCCCAGGATCCTCTTGATAAGCAACCAACGAGAAATGAAGGACCAGGCCTTCCACAAACCAGGCTGCGGCAGACAGAAGTACAGACGCGGTCAGCGGGCGAAGAGAGAGTAATATCCGGATATTCCCGTACAACTTCAGAAGTTGTTCTGCTTTGCCACTCAGCCGAGGCACTTTTGCCAGAAGGCGGATTGCGGGCTTAAGGAAAGCCGGTCGGGAAAACGTCAGGAAAAAAAGGGTGCAAAGAGCCATGCCCACAAGGGCTGTCTTGGCTCCAACAGGTAGGACACTCAAGCCCAAGGCCACAAGAATGACAACCCCCATGAGATCGGTAAGTCGTTCTGCAAATACCGCGGGGAGGCCTACGGACCAGGCATTCTCCGTCTCTGATTTGAGGAGATGTCCCTTCAATGCCTCTCCTGTCTTGGCCGGCGTGAGGGTCATGGCCTGCCCCGCCATAAAAATCTGAAAGCTTTTCCATGGCTTCAGATGAACCCCGAGAATTTTGAGATAGATCTGCCACCGGAAATAGCGTAGGAGGTAATTGAGCAAGGTCAGCGCTATTAAAAGGGGGAAATAAGACATGGGAAAACCGATGAATGCACTCCACAACTCCCCCCTCTGAGAAAAAAAGATCAGCCCCGCATAGGAGGCTATCCCCAAAATAAGAAAAGAAAAGAAGTGCCTGCCCAGTTTATCCAAATGCTCTTGCCCGATAGATGATGAAGATACAGCAAAATCCCCATAAGACAACACTTATGAGTAACGGCAAATCTGTAAAGAGGACCTCCTCGGGAGAACCTCCCTTCCCCTTGGCATGAATCAAGAAGAGATATCTGAATATGCCATATAACACGAAAGGAAACGTGTAGATAAGCTGATCCGTCCCGAATTCAGCGATTACCTGTGGAGAGATGCAATAAAGCATATAACTTAAGAGGGTTGTTGCGGTTATGATGCCGATCATTTGATCCAGAAGGTAGGGGCTGTAATCGGAAAGGACTTTCCGGTGGTTTTCAGCATCTTCAACCCCCAAAAGGGTCAGCTCATTCCTTCTCTTGGCCAAGGATAGGAACATGGAAATAGAGATGGTACAAATGATCAGCCATTGAGAAATGTCCACATGTATGGCAACGGCCCCCGCAATGACCCTGAGAAAGAAGCCGGATGATATGCAAAAGATGTCCAAGATGACCCTTTCTTTTAGGAAAAAGATATATGCAATCTGAATCGTCAAATAGACCGCCAAGACAATCAAGAAACCCCTTCCCATCAACAGACCGCTTATTAGGGAAAGAGAGAGGATTAGAATCGCTGTTGCTATGGCGAACCCTGGAGAGATTAACCCGGCGGCTATAGGACGTTGTCTTTTGACAGGATGTTTACGGTCAGCAGACAGGTCAATCACATCATTGATCAAGTATACGGCGCCGGCAAGAAGACAAAAGATGGCGACAGCCTCCAAGCTGAGCAGGATGCTTGGATAATCGAAAAATTTTTGGCCAAAAATGAGAGGAATCAGGACGAAGGCGTTCTTTATCCATTGCCTTGGGCGCATGGATTTTATAATATAATAAAGATGTCGCATCTCAATTTGTCCTGTCAGTCTGTATCATCTCCCAATATCCGGCCCTTTTCCGATAAGTCGATAGCGCCTTTCGGAAACCTGGACCCCTCCCATAGGGAGCAACCGCAAAGATGCCTCTGAGATGTCTCATGGCTCCGGGGCTGAATTCATTCGCCAATGTAATGGGTTTTCTCCCTGAGGGCAAGGCCCTTTTTTCGGAAGGATTGTCTTATGAAAACCCCGTACTCCCCGTTGCCCCCCGAAAACCAGCGGCCCATTGGAACCAATTTAGCGAAGAAAACCTACTTCGGCAGGCTTTCGGGTCGTCAATTCTGTCTTTGTCTCCAACTTTGAATCCCGCTGCAGCGGGAAACCCAGAACCCGTGAACCCTTACGAAATATCCTTGACTCAGGCATTATGGGCGTGTATTAAACGAATTCTATCAAGCCCTTCCCTGTCAGGATTGAGCGTAATCCTCACGCCCTGCATCCGGTCGTTCTTGAGGGCGGAGATATCGCTCCTTTCCATTCGTTCAGTTGTCGTATGAGGGTAGGCGGATAGGGTTGGCAACCTTAAACCTCTGAACCCCTGGCCCAGACCGATGAGGGGGACTATGGTCGAAAAGTGTAGGCTAAGCCTGCGGAACCATATGTCGGGAATTTTCCATCGAGTCGCACCAGGGCGGGCTTTGAACCCGTGAACGATTACAAAGAGAAAGGCGTTATGGGAGCGATGGGTAGCTTGCATAAGGATATTAAGGAGTTGTATCCGGTCTATTTAGGCTATCGGCCATCGTCCTTTTATGCTTATCTCGCGGAGACCATCATACAGGGGCTCTTTTCTTGGATGCCGGGGATAGTCGGCGTCCTTGCCCGAAACGTTGCATATCGACTCATCCTAAAAGACATGGGGCTCCTTACGATGATTTTGAAAGATGTTGATTTACGAGGATGCGTTTCCATATCTTTGAGTGACCGGGTAAAGCTTCGAAAATATGTCAGTTTAAGATGTTTTGATGAAAGAAACACGATAAAGCTCAAATATAATGTTTCTGTTCATGAATACGCCATCATAAAGGCAAAAGGGGGGAATATCGTTGTTGGAGAAAATACATTCATCTCTTCTTTTGTCAATATTTCCGCACAGGGTGATGTCCACATCGGCAAGAATGTGATGCTGGCCAACGGTTGCCGTCTTGAAACCGGAACTCATGGGTTTGAAAAATTGGGGTTGCCCATGAAACAACAACCTTCATGTTCCAATGGGATAGTCATTGAAGATGACTGTTGGCTGGGAGCGGGGGTTATCGTTGTTGACAATGTCAGGATTGGGCAAGGGTCAGTGATCGGCGCCGGATCTGTTGTCACCAAAGATGTCCCGCCCCTTTCAGTTGCTGCGGGCGTGCCCGCTCGGGTCATAAGAAATCGGCTTGACTTGGGGAACCAGTAGGCGAAACGAAATCCCAATCCGGCAAAATGATATGAGTGTAACCTTTTCTTGTTCTGCCACCCTCCAATACCCAGGCATCGGCGGGGTGTAGGTGCGGATTTATCTTCACATTCTGAGCCCATGCTGTGCGAATGAATTCGCACCTACAGGGACAGCGCCAACGAAAAAAGGTTACACTCAAATGACATAGGGGGATAGCATGGAGATTGCTCAGGTAAAGACAGTTGGAAAGGCGGCATTGAGAGCCGTCAAGCAAGGCATGTATTACACCAATATTACTCCCATGCCTTTCAGGATTCTCGCGGATCTTACGGATCGCTGCAACTTCCGTTGTCCCACATGTTCAAAGTGGCGAGTCAAACCGGGCGAAGAGATGACGACCTCGGATTGGAAAGAAGTGCTGGCAAAGCTGAAGAACAAGAGTTTGACGGGACGAATAAGCTTTGCCGGTGGCGAAGCAACGCTGCGGCCCGATCTGTGTGAATTGATTAAATACGCTAAAGAATCGAGACTCAACGTTACGGTTGTAACGAACGGTTTCCTGCTAACAGAAAAACTGCTCAGGGAATTTGAGCGGGCAGGATTGAACGGACTGGTCGTCTCTCTGAATGGCGTGAATCGAGCTACCCACGATGAGAGCCGAGGCGTAAGCGGCAGTTTTGATAGGATCATGAACATCCTGCCGATTATGAGCAAGTTCCGTTATGAGGTAAATCTTGAAACCATTATCATGGAGACAAATTTAGAACAACTTATTCTACTTGTTAAGCTTTCAAAACAATACGATCTTTACGGGATCCACTTTCAGGCTCTTGGGGATGTAGGCGCTCACTATGCGCTAATAAATCATAAAATGCCAGATGCTGCGCATGACTGGTATAAAGAGGCTCGTTTCTGGATCAGGAACCCCGCAAAGGCTTCCCAGGTACTAAACCAATTGATACGTATGCAGAAAGATGGCTATCGGATTTTGAATCCTTCGCATCAACTGAAAAGGATGATTCAATATTATTCAGCCCCCGAGACGATAAAAGAAATGAAGTGCATGGGAGGGGTTTCATCGCTTTACATAGACCCGTATGGTGAGGTGAGAGTTTGTTATGGTTTTGAGCCAATCGGCAACATAAGGGAGAGTGAACCCCTGACATTGTGGCGGTCAAATGGGGCGAGAGAAATTCGGAGAAAAGTTAAACATTGTGACAAGATGTGTCGTCTCTTAAATAATAATTACTAACGGCATAGCCTCAACCAATCCCGCCAAGAGCGGGACTCACACAAAGCCACGAAGACACAAAGAGACACAGAAGGTTTTCTTGTTTTTTGTGGCAGAAAACTGGGGAATAGGGGCCTAACCGGATCGGAAAACGCATCACATGATTAGCATCATTGTGACCACCAAAGACCAGGCCCACCAGATAGAGGCATCGATCAGAGCACTGATTGCTCAAGATTTTCTAGAAAACTTCGAGATTATCGCCGTTGATGATGGATCGACCGATGGCACCGCTGATGAAATCATGCGATTATTTGGAGAGCGGGTCAGGGTTGTTGGAAAAACAGTGCCTGATGGCTGGCTGAAGTCCCTTTCAATAGCCTACCATGAGGCTAAAGGCGATCTGCTTGCGGTCTGTGATCCCCACTGTATGGTAAAGACGAATTGGCTCCAAGTCGTTGCTGACGGTTTTCGATCGGATCCGGGGCTTTGCATTATGACAGGCACTGCATTTCATGGTTACAGGTTTATGCAGAAATTGTCTGCCCTGACATCTCATGCGCAGTTCCTGTCCGCGAAACGCGGATTTGGCAGTCATATTTTTGACGACAATTTTGCTATAAAGAGGGATACGTTGGCCCAGTTGCTTTCCAGTGTGCCTGTCGAAAGGAATGTCAATGACGCTGTTGGCTGCGCCCTTTTGTCTTCGGAGACAAGGCGAGAAGGAATTCCGGTTTTGTATGAACCCCAGATGGCTGCACTCCATGTTTCGCCAGGCTTCATCGAATACCTCAGGGAATGGAGGGTCATCAACGCAGAAACCAGCATAGATATTCGGCTGATGGACCCCAATGCGCGAGGTGCAGCCCTTTCCAAATATTTAATCCTTGCGCCGTTCATCTATCCGTGTGTCCGAATTCTTCTCGATATCAGAAACGCATGGCATTTCAGAAGGGTCTTGAGGCTGAGGACTATAGATTTTCCGTTGATCTTGACAGCGGATGTGATTGGTAAGATCTGGTATTGCGCAGGGCTCATAAAGGCGGTAAAGAGCCGACGTCTCAATCGGTTAAGGTCAAAATAATTTCAGTAGGTTATATTCAAGACCCAAGAATATTTGCAAACTTAGCGGCTGAACCTCAATGTCTTTTGGGTGTAACCTTTCTTCGTTAGATATTTGCCTGTAGGTGCGAATTCATTCGCACGGCCAGGGCTCATGTCTTTTGATGTCTACTATGGCAAACTTGGGACTTCACAAGAGATGAAAACGGAAACCGGAAACAAACCAGCAGAAATCAGCGTTTACAGGGATAGATGTCTTTGGGCGTTTGCGGGGGTCGTGATACTCCTTCTTCTAGGGTATGTTGAGCCTGCAGATGCAGCTGATGTCGGGGTGGAGGAGGTCGAGATGGCCTTCGCTCAGACGAACGGTAGGGATTTTGATATCTATTACACCCGTTTTACAGGATCAAGGTGGTCGGAAAAGGTCCAATTATCCCATGATGATCAGGATGATATGCTCCCTGCCATTTCAGTGGGAGGCAATGGGGTCCGGTGGGTCGTGTGGGGGAGGGGGAATGTCGTAGATGCCAAACTCTTCTACGCCATCGGTGAAAACGGCCTTTGGAGTGCACCGCAAGAGATCCAGAGCGATTTTTCTTTCAATCATGCCCCTTCCATCATGGTTGATTCTCAGAATATCCCATGGGTCGTTTGGCATGCAGATGCGGGGGCGGGGACAGATATTTTTTTCACCCGATGGAACGGAAGCGGTTGGGAGGCCCCTGGCAGGGTGAACCGGCAGGATGGCACTCCGGATATCCTTCCGCTCATCGGGATGGACGATGACGGAAAACCATGGGTGTGCTGGCGCGGGTATGACGGCAAAACATACCGGGTGTATTCATCCAAGTGGACTGATGGTAGATGGGGGGAGGAAACACTGTCTGAGAAGGAAAATCTATATGAGGTTCTGCTGGAGATGGGCAAGAAAGGAGAACTTCCCCAAATTCCTGACTTTTTGGACAATCCGCATCAGGCGACCATGTTTATCGGACGGAATAGAAAGTTGCAATCCCTCCCCATGCGATACGTGGGATTTCCGGCTTTTTCTGAGAGAACTACAGCGACAGAAGGAGCCGTTAAGGGGGAAACAGCGGATGCTTCCGGGGACTTGCTCATCAAGGCATTCGGAGACAGCATTACCCAGGGGTATCCCTATATTACGGACCACGGAGACGGAAGGCGTATTGGGGGATACGAACCAAAGCTGGAAACGTTGCTCAACAGTGCTTTACGTCCATCCCAAGTATTTAATTGGGGATGGGCGGGGGAAGGGACAGTCCCATCGAGCGGGAGCCCCCTGGGGGGGGTTAACAGAATAGATTCTGTCCTCGAGACCGGTAGTTCTAAATACATTCTCATACTGGAAGGGACGAATGATCCATGTTGGATGGTGCCTGTGTCGGATACGATATTCAATTTGGACCGGATGATAGACAAAAGCCGAACACATAATGTAGAACCGATCCTCGCGACACTCACCCCGGATACCACTTCCCCCCCTACATGTGGAACCAAGCCGATTGACAGTGAATATAACCCGGCCATAAAAAACCTGGCCAGTCAAAGAGTGGTGATACTGGCAGACCAGTATGCAGCGGTCATAGGAAACTGGGCAAGTTTGACAGGGGATGGTCTTCATCCTAACGATCAAGGGTATCAGGTGATGGCTCAAAAATGGTTTGCTGTCATTCCCCCTCCACCCGTTGTCACTACTTCTGATGCAACTTCAATCAGTTATAAGACTGCCACGCTGAACGGAACGGTGAACCCCAAGGGACTCGCTACCAGCTACCACTTTGAGTATGGTCAAACGACCGTCTACGGAAACTATACGCCAACCACCAGCGCCGTATCGGTCAGTTATTCGGTAACGAATCTAAGCCCAGAGACACTCTACCACTATCGAATTGTGGCAACCAGTTACGGGGAGTCAGTGTATGGAAACGACAAGACGTTCACGACTTTGATTCCCCCTCCACCAGTGGTAACCACTTCGAATGCAACTTCAATCAGTTATAATACTGCCACGCTGAACGGAACAGTGAACCCCAACGGGTACGCTGCCAGCTACCACTTTGAGTATGGAAAAACGACAGCCTATGGCAATTACACTCTGACCACCAGCGCCGGTTCGGGCAACAGCGCCGTACCGGTCAGTTATTCGATAACGAATCTCAGACCCATAACCCTTTACCACTATCGCATTGTAGCCACCGGTTATGCTGAGTCAGTCTACGGAAGCGACAAGACGTTCACGACAACGTGTTCCGGCGATGCAGTCGTGCTTGAAAATGTGGTGTTCCTTTCAGGCGCCACCCGGAATTGCACAGGGACCCAATCCATTACCGTTGGCCCTGATGCAGGCATGCAGGAAGGATCTGTGGTGAACCTTACCGCGCCCCAAATTACCACGGACGGCGCTGTCAATATTGAAAGCGGGGCCCGTGTAACGTTTACAGCCCCACAGGTGATGATCAGGAGCGGGTTCAACGCGAAGAGCGGATCTGTGGTTGATATAACCCATTAGTTGCATAAATAAAACCTGGTAAGCGTTCACAGGTTCCGGGTTTCCCGCTTTCAGCGGGATTTAAGGTTGGGGACAAAGACAGAATTGACGACCC
>JAUPKT010000371.1 GCA_030837305.1 Thermodesulfobacteriota bacterium | reverse complement strand
CGAATATCCGTCATTGCCTTTGTTCCCATCGACATGATAGATCTTTGCCCATGAAGGTGTGGACAGCGACACCATGAGGCAAACCAAGAGCATCAGCCTCCAGCATGCCTTAGCCAGAGAAGGTAAACTTGATCTCAAGTCGTTAGGATTTTGGATCATATCAGCGCCCTTTCCTTTCTCAAGAATGACCCGTTTCCCCAAGAATTCTTGTCCCCGTGGAACCTTGTTTCCGTCAGCACCTTTCACAATGAACCGGTGCCCCATTTTTTCGTGAAGGAAGGGCATGCTGTAGACTACTTCCCTACAGTTTGACGAGTCAACCCAAAATTTCTGAGAGGTGTTGAAAGGAGTTGAATGACGGATATCTCAACTTAATAAAAGGCCTTAGCTGCTGTCATTTCAGAGTAAATCTTATCGAGCTGATCAACACCTTTGGAGGCATCAAAGTTCTCTGCAAAAGCCTTCATGGCCGCTGACGCAAGTCTGGAGCGTAAACCGGGATCAGAATGCAGCCGAAGGACAGCCTCAGCAATGTCTTTCGGTGCCCCAGGGGGAATGAGCAAGGCCGACACACCATCCTCAACCATGTCCGGAATCCCCCCCACGGGAGTTGAAATGATTGCGATGCCCGTTTTCATAGCCTCAATAATGGATATCGGCATGCCTTCAGCATAGGATGGAAGGAGGAAGACCTGGGAGGTTGACAGGAGAGAGAGAACTGACTCCCGATCAAGCTCGCCCAGGAAACGAACCCATCGTTCGAGATTATTCTTCTGAACCATCCCCATGATTTCATCCCATTCCCCGGGAGACTCTTCGCTTCCGGCGAACACGAATCTCACAGCATCGATGGATTTTGCAACCTCCGGAACTGCCTTCAATGTCTCAAAAGTGCCTTTTCGCCAGCCCACAGTGCCGACGGTGCTTACCACAAAGTCGTCAGGATCGACATTGAGAGCGATTCTGGTCTTTTGGCTCTCGTGGGTTTCGGGCAGTAGGTCCGGACTGAGCCAGTTCTTAATCACGACAACCTGAGCGGCAGGAACCACTTGACCTATCTTTTCGGCCCATTCGTCATACAGCACGACGATCTTTTCGGGGAGGCGCAATCCTAGTTTGGTAATCCAGCGTCTGATGAGAGAAGCCTCGCCGTAAAACCATTTCCAGTCTGTGCCATGAAGGTGCAGGAGTATCTTTGCATTGGCAAGCCGAGCAATGAGCATATATACAACCACACCCTTGAAGGCCCAGACAGAACCCTGCATGTGGGCAAACGCATAGTCACCCCTCACGAGCATCAGATAGAAGGTTATCCAGCGCCTGATCCTGAGGAAGTTGCGCTGCCCAGATCCTGAGACTTGTGGTGCAGAGAGGTCGGACTTGTCGAAAACGTCAAAGGCATATTCCTGGGAGAGTCTGGAAACGAGTATGCTGTGCATGACTGCCGCTATGCCCCCGGACGGCGGCGGAACCGGGCCTACCATGAGAATTCGCTTCACAAACAGTGCCCCTTAGATTACTATGGAGATGCAATCACAAACGATTCGCATCCAGTTGATTAGATATAATACTTTTTTGGCTGGAGTCCAATCCGAAACGCCCATCGACTGCATGCCATGAGACAAGTCTTACAAAATCAGAAGACAGGGCAAACCGAACTCGTCGACGTGCCGAGTCCAAAAGTCAGGACCGGCCACGTTCTCATTCGGACACGGAGAACCCTCATCTCGCCGGGCACGGAGAAAGCAGTCTTGGATTTCGGCAAAGCAAGTCTCATTGAGAAGGCCAGAAAAAACCCGGAGAAGGTCCGGATGGTATTTGACCGCCTCAGGAAAGAGGGATTTCTCGAAACATTTGAGGCGGTAACGAGAAAACTGGAGCAGCGGATAGCTCTTGGGTATTGCAACTCGGGAATTGTACTCGAGGTGGGGAAAGGCGTTAGGCATCTTAACCGTGGCGACAGAGTCGCCTCCAATGGGAAGCACGCAGAAGTCGTGAACGTTCCGGCCAACTTGTGTGTGAAGACTGCGGTTGAGGTCAGCGATGATCACGCTGCGTTCACGGTTTTAGGGGCCATTGGGGTTCAGGGAATACGCCTGGCCCAGCCTTCGCTCGGGGAAACCTTCGTGGTGACTGGTCTTGGTCTGGTTGGACTCCTCACCGTGCAGCTCCTCGCTGCAAACGGTTGCAGAGTTTTGGGAATCGGCTTTGAGTCACGTCGCCTGGCACTGGCAAGACAGTTTGGAGCCCACACGGTAGATCTATCCGAGGTATCGGACCCGGTTTCCGAAGCGTTGAGTTTTTCGGGCGAACGTGGAGTTGACGGGGTGATCATTACGGCTTCCACATCCGGCAGTGAGCCGGTGCACCAAGCCGCCCAGATGTGTAGAAAGCGGGGTAGAATAGTATTGGTGGGCGTTACCGGACTGGAGTTATCTCGGGACGACTTTTACGAGAAGGAGTTGACCTTTCAGGTCTCATGTTCTTATGGCCCGGGCCGTTATGACCCTTTCTACGAGGAACAGGGACATGATTATCCTTTCGGTTTTGTGCGCTGGACGGAGCAAAGGAACATGGAAGCGATGATGGAATTGCTCGCGCGGGGAAAGATTGATGTGGAGAGTCTCATATCACACAGGTTCCCTTTGCAGGATGTGGGCAATGCCTATGATGTGCTTGGAGGACAGTCTCCGTGTCTGGGCATCATACTCGAATACCCGGATGACCGGAATCAGTCGGACGAATCGATTCTGGGGACAAATATAGAACTTGATCAACGCAGCATTGACATACGAGCGACGGATGGATCGCCTGTAATCGGTTTCTTAGGAGCAGGAGATCATGCTTCTCTG
>JAUPKT010000370.1 GCA_030837305.1 Thermodesulfobacteriota bacterium | reverse complement strand
TGGGAGGGTGACGATCCTGGTGAAACCAAGTCCATCACGTACGCGGAACTGTTTGAATCTGTGACCCGCCTGTCTGGTTTTCTTAAGCATAGTGGAGTGGACAAGGGCGACACAGTCTTTATTTATGGAGCAGCGAGCATTGAGGTGCCGATTGCCATGTTGGCGTGTGCGAGGATAGGCGCGGTTCACTGCGTAGTATCCCCGGCATATAGCGCCGCGGTTTTGGCAGAGCGCATGAAGCGGTGCAAGGCCAAGGCTTTGATTGCTGCAGATGGGTACTATCATTGCGGCGAGGCTATTCCTCTGGGGGATAAATTAGATCAAGCTATGGGACTTTATCCGGGTTTGATCGCAGTCATCTTGATAGGCAGGCTGGGGACATCTGTTCAGCCTCGTAGGAATTCTTGTGTGTGGTGGCACGATGCCCTGAAACATCGATCAGCACGCTCCGGTGCTCTCCCGGAATCCATGCCTGCGGAGGCTCCCCTTTTCATTATTTTTGCGGCCGGCGCCATAGGAAAACCTCAGCCGTTGGTTCACACCCACGGCGGGTACCTACTGTGGGCGGCCATGACATCTCGCTTGGCACTGAACTTGCGGGATGGCGATGTCGTTTGGTCACCAGGAGACCCTTCATGGATCGCGAGCCATACCCTTGGAGTCTATGGAACGCTCATCAACGGTGTAACAGGTGTGCTGTATGAGGGAATTCCGACGTACCCGGGTGTGACGAGATATTGGGAGATATTGTCAAAATACGAGGTGACAAAATTCAATATCTCCGCGTGTCATCTAAGACTGTTGGCTGCGCATGAACGGGAGCTATCAGAAACCCGCCATACGTCCTGTCTCAGGATCATCTCTGCGGATGACCAGTGGCTTACTCGTGAGCATTGGTCTTGGTATTATGATTTTGTGGGTGGCGGGCGATGTCCGGTTGTTTCTACATGGGGGCAGGAGGAGACCGGAGGACCTGTTTTGGCTTTGCTGCCCGGCGTAGGCGCCTTGAAACCAGGTTCTGTTTCCAAGCCTTTCTTTGGGATTTCCCCAGTAATACTTGATCTGGATACCGGAGAAAAAACGAAGTTTCCTAATCAGGAGGGCGCATTTTTCATCGAAGGTCCTTGGCCGGGCATGGCTCGGTCCATCTTCGGTGATCACAGTGCGTTTCTTGAAGAGTACTTTGGACCCTTTCCCGGACTATTCATTACCGGCGAAGGTGCAGCCAGAGACGAAGACGGAGACTACTGGATAAAAGGGCGCATAGATGACGTTATGTATGTGGACGGTTGGCGAATTGGTTCCTGGGAGTTGGAATCCACTCTCGTAAGCCATCCCCATGTCTCGGAGGCCACGGTTGTGGGCTATCCACATCCGGTCAAAGGCCAAGGGTTGTACGCCTTTGTTACGTTGCAGGGCACAATTGCAGGATCGACAGAGTTGAAACAGGAACTGTGTGGCTGGTTGGAGATGAAGATCGGTTCCATGGTCATTCCGGATGTCATTCAGTGGGCCGATGATCTGCCAAAAACACGAAGCGGCAAGATACTGAGGCGTCTCCTACAGAGGATCGCCCAAGGCAAGGTGGACGATCTGGGCGATCTTACAACGGTTGCAAATCCGGAAGTGCTTGATCAGTTGATCAAGGATAGAGTGAGTGTTTCATAGATTTCATTGGATGCTGCATGTTGAAACCTGAATCTGATTCACGAACGATCACGGACAAAACCGGTCGTACTCTCATACTCGGGTGTTGCTCGAAGGATGAGATAGGCGGCCTAGTCGAGATGTACGACGCCTTTCAACCCAAGGCCATCACTCAGGGTCTGCCTCCCATGGAATCAGGGGCACGTCGGGCTTGGATCGAGCATCTTTTGGATCATGGTCAAAATTTTCAAGCACAGCATGGTTCGAAAGTTATCGGACATTCATGTTTGATAACGACGTTGGGGGAGGCAAATGGTGAGTACGTGATCTTTGTTCATCACGAATACCGTAACTCCGGCGTGGGAACGGAACTGACCATCTTGACTTTGAAGAGGGCCCATGAGTTATGTCTCAGGGAAATATGGCTGACGGTGGAGGCGTTGAACTTTCGGGCGATAAAGCTTTACCGTAAGGTTGGTTTTCAGTTCTGCGACTGTGGGGAGCGTGAACGGACTATGATGCTGAGACTTTGACAGAATAGATGGGACTCTCTGAAGTTGCAAAGTCTCCCAGAGCCGGATAGAATGCTCACAGAAGGAGTGAGGAGTAACTGAGTGGACGATCAGAAGATCTTAGCGTCGCAGGAGGATTTCGGGAACGTATCGGTTTGTCCTGGCGGCGTGGTACATGTAAACTTGGTCCACCTGAGTATAAAAATGTTGCCCTCGGATTTTGTGAAGTTTTGTGACCTTATATCCCATGCTAGAAGGAATTTTGATGCACCGCCACGGTCCGGCGGTAAACCCGTCCTTCAGGTTGTAAGCCCGCGGGTTCCCGACGATTCAGGTGACGAAGAAGACAAGTGACGCTACCCAATTCAGTGAAGGTCATCAAGAGTTTTCGTCATCTCGACGCAACCGAAACCGTAATCAAACAGAATCCCGTGTTACAATTCAAGGGTTCCCGCATCGTGTCGGCTCGGGCTGATCTCTGGCTTTGGCACCCTTTGCTGCGGGAAATCTTTATCTATTGAGGTAAGACATGAAAGAGTTACGTTTTGTTTTCCTGATAGCTGCGCTTCTTTTCATTCCCTCCATTGTGTGTGCTCAACCCGCTTCTCAGGCCGGGGATGTTTTGGCGACGGTCGGTGACATTCAGATCACCCGAGAGATGTTGGACAATATCATTTCCACCATACCCGAGGAAAATCGTGTTCCGTTCCTGACGCCCGATGGACAGAAGAAGATTCTTGATGAGGTGGTTTCTTTTGTACTCCTGTCCGAGGCGGCAAGAAAGCAGGGCATGGACAAGGAACCCGCGGTAAAGACACGCCTGGACTATGCTCAAAGAGAATACTTGGCACGGGAGTACTTTCGTAGGCGTGCGGCTCAAACCCCTCCCATATCGGAAGAAGAACTTCAGAAATTCTATCAGGATCACATAAACGAGTTTAAGCCTCCGGAAGAAATCAAAGCGAGACATATTCTCGTGAAGACGGAGGCACAAGCGACAAAGCTGATGGAACAGCTCAAGTCCGGAGGCGATTTTGCGGAGCTTGCGAAAAAGACATCCATTGATCCTGCTGCGGAAAAAGGTGGCAAATTAGAACTCATGGATGGTCGTGATTGGCTTCCACGGGGATCGTTCGAGAAGTCATTTGAGCACGCGTTGTTCAAGATTCCCAAAGGCCAAGTCGGTGGTCCCATAAAAACTCAGTTTGGTTGGCACGTACTGAAGGTAGAAGACAAGAGGGATCCTGAGCCGTCCTCTTTTGTTCAGGTCAGAAGCATGATTAGAAACAGGCTGGATGAGCAGAGAAATGCCGCCATCCACCAGCAACTCCTCGATGAGACAAAGAAGACCATACCGGTGACGATTAAATGACGAATCACAGTGCAACGGTTCTCAGGAGAAGATTGATGAAAAGAAACGGTTTGGATTATCAGAAAACCCGGTGGTGGCTCTCCGTTGTGTTGCTCGCTTCTTTGTTGGTTCTTGATTGGGGCGCGGAATTTGCCCTAACTGATGAGCCTTCGGCCCCGAGCAAGACCGAACAGGGTCAGTCTGAGGGCCCTTCAGATCGTCCAAACCCTGCCCGACTTTTTGAGGCAATTTCAGCGTACCTTGATGGACTACACGGAAAGGGGATTCAGTCCCGGACAGACAAAACCTATCCGTCTGCCCAGTTGAGGGACCCGGAAGCCATAGCTCCGGAAACCATGAGTGTTCAAAAAGAGTTTCAAAAAGATCTCACGGCCGACAAGAAGCTCACGATGGACCGTATTGGACGTCAGGACTGGGACCTGGCAGGGCTTTCGCTTCGGCGAGGGCAGGAGACGGCATTGAGGACGGCCTCTGCCCAGGAGTCGGAAAAACTTGACCGGTTGGAAAAGTTTTTGGGACGGCAGATGCGCAGAGCAGGTGCGCCCGACTCTTTGCGCTCCGGGGAGATAGAGAACTCCCTGGGCATGAAGCTGGTGGTCCTTCCGTCAGGCACTTTTACCATGGGCAGTTCGGATGCCGAAATACGGCGTGTGCGGATAGATTGGAACGTCGAGGAAGACATGGTGCGGCCGGAGACCCCGGCGCACAAGGTATCTCTCTCCAAACCATTTCTCATGGGCAAGTACGGGGTTACGGTTGGTCAGTTCAAGAAGTTTGCAGAGGAAACAGGATACAAGACCGTTGCAGAGAAACAAGGCTGGGGAAGGGTTTACGACAAAGACCTCAAGCACTGGGAGAGGAGAGAAGGCGTCTCGTGGCGAAATCCTGGGTCTAAGATGAGCGATGATTATCCGGTAACCATGATCTGTTATGCTGATGCGGAGGCATTCTGCAACTGGTTGAGCAAGCGGGAGGGGAGAAAGTACGAGCTTCCCAGCGAGGCCCAGTGGGAATATGCCGCTCGCGGCGGCAAGGAGGGCAAACGTTTTCCGTGGGGAGACGATTACCCTGACGGCAGAATGTTGAATATGGCTGACAGAAGATCTCCTGTGCCATGGGCGGACAGGACCATCGACGATCGCTCCGAAGGGCCTGCACCTGTTGGATCCTACGCACCAAATAGTTTTGGGATTTACGACATGGTGGGAAACTTGTGGCATTGGTGTTCAGATTACTACGTGCCAAGAGCCTACCAAAACAGGGGCTCCAGCGTCATCACAGATCCACAGGGTCCCAAGAGCGGCTCCAAGAGAACTGTGCGGGGAGGAAACTGGGCTTTTGGAGCTGGAGAAGCTCGAAACGCATTCCGGTTTGGGTTGGATCCCACCCTTTGCACGGATCTGACTGGGTTTCGGATCGTTTCGGCTGCTCGACAAGACGAAGTGCCCGTATCGACCAGGAATTCACAAGTGGATTGGGAGAAAATCCTCGGGGAAGGGCCTTTTGACGGCGTAGTCAATTCTGTGAAAAAGTTGGTGTCTCAAGGGCGGCGCATGGACGCCAGGCGCCTTGTTGATGGGTTCCAGAAGATTCAGGGACCTATGGAGTTAGGTGATTCTTCCGACTTCATTGTAGAGGTTTTGGATGCACTCATTGATTTGACGGAAGACAAATCCATC
>JAUPKT010000369.1 GCA_030837305.1 Thermodesulfobacteriota bacterium | reverse complement strand
TTTTTTCCTCAGTGGACATCCTTCAGCCTCCTCGGTGTCTTCATGAATCGTGAAATGTATGTCCTAAATCGGGTGTGGCTTTACCGGCCAATTGTCTGTTCGGCTCCTACGCTTTTTCATGAATCGAGTCTTGTTCAGAAGGACCGTCCACCACCTCAGGGGAAGATGGGGAGTCCCGTGAGGCCGGTGGTCTCTTCGAGACCGACCATAAGGTTCATATTCTGAACTGCATTGCCTGAAGCGCCTTTGACAAGATTATCTATAGCGCTCATAATGATCACCCATCCCGTGCGCTCATCAACCTCCACCGCTATGTGACACTGATTCGAACCTTTGATTCTCTCGGTATCCGGATAAACACCCGCCGGCAAGACTCGCACAAAAGTTTCTTTTTCGTAGTAACCGGTGATAATTTCTCTGAGTGCCGATCCACTTGTATCGTCTCTCATGGGGATATACATAGTACTCACCATGCCTCGAGAGACAGGGATAAGATGCGGGGTAAATCGAACTTTTATCGTCCGGCCGCCAAGGCGGGTCAGTTCTTGCTCCATTTCAGGAATGTGTCGATGCCTCAATACCCCATATGGTTTAAAGCCCTCACCGACTTCACAAAAACTCGTGGTGAGCTTCGCTCCCCGCCCTGCGCCTGAAACGCCTGATTTGGAGTCAACTATGGGACAGTCTGTATCCAGTTCCTTCAGATTCATGAGTGGAGCAAGTCCGAGCAAGACCGTTGTGGGATAGCACCCTGGGTTGGCGACAAGATCTGCTTTTTTTATGAGGCTACGGTGTATTTCCGGGAGTCCGTAAACTGCTTTTTCCAGAATGTTGGGCGCCTGATGCTCGCCATACCATTTTTGATACACAGTCACGTCGTTGAGCCTGCTATCAGCAGACAAATCTATCACCTTCAATCCTGCTTCCAGTAATGTTTCGGCAGTCAAGGCAGATTGACCATGGGGGAGGGCAAGAAAGGCTAAATCTTCGCCTGCTTTTTCAGTCATGTCAGCGATACTGAGGAGAGGGAAATCCTGCTTACGAGAAAGATATGGCAGAGCATCGCTCGCTCTTCTTCCTGCCCAGTCACGTGACGTGCCGCCAACAATCCGCACATCCGGATGCCCGCTGAGAAGACGAATAAGTTCAATGCCGGTGTAACCAGTGGCTCCGAATATGAGCACTCTTACCATTTATTCATGTCCAGAGTTCACTATGACTCGATTCGATAATTGGGAGCTTCCTTGGTGATCACTACATCGTGCACGTGAGATTCTTTAAGACCTGCTGAGGTGATACGAATGAAGCGTGCTCTGTTTCGCAGTTCTTCGAGATTGTGTGCTCCAAGATAACCCATTCCCGCTTTGAGGCCGCCGATAAGTTGATTCACTGAGTGGGCCACCGGACCCTTGGCCGGCACCATACCAACGATTCCTTCCGGCACGAGTTTGTGTTCCGGGACTCCCTCATGCTGGCCATATCGGTCTTTGGACCCCTCCCGCATTGCCTCCAGTGATCCCATGCCCCGATAGGACTTGTATGACCGCCCCTGATATAGCACTATCTCTCCCGGACTCTCGTCCGTTCCGGCAAACAATCCACCGATCATGATAGAATGTGCTCCAGCCGCAAGAGCCTTGGTGATATCTCCGGAAAACTTTATTCCGCCGTCGGCGACCAAAGGTATTCCAAGTTTGTCAGCCTTGTCGGCACAATCCATGATAGCTGAAATCTGTGGGACCCCTACTCCGGCTACGATGCGTGTCGTGCAGATGGATCCTGGGCCAACTCCGACTTTGACTCCGTCGGCACCCGCCTTGACGAGGTCTTCCACTGCCTCGGGGGTAGCTATATTCCCCCCTATCACGGAGATGCCGGGAAACGTCTTTTTGAGTTGCCGGATTGTATCCAACACATTCTTGGAATGACCGTGGGACGTATCAACGATGATGATGTCTACGCCTCTTTTAAGGAGGGCATCAACTCTCTCTTCCCGATCGGGGCCGACACCCACTGCCGCACCTACCCTCAACCGGCCGAGATTATCCTTTGATGAATCGGGATAGGTAATTGCCTTTTGAATATCTTTAATAGTGATTAATCCCTTGAGTCGATTTTCGGAATCAACGACCAGGAGTTTTTCAATGCGATATTTATGAAGAAGAGATTTAGACTCGTTGATTCCTATCTTTTCATCAACGGTCACGAGGTTGTCCTTGGTCATGACCGATTCAACTTTGATGTCCAAGTCTTCGATAAAACGAAGATCTCTGTTGGTCAATATTCCCTTGAGATAGCCGTTGACCGTGACGGGGACACCCGATATATGATATTTTTTCATAATATTCAGGGCATCGGCAATTTTTTGGTCCGGGGCGATGGTGATTGGGTCAACGATCATTCCTGACTCTGAGCGCTTTACCCTGTCCACTTCTCGGGCCTGTTGCTTTATGGTCAAGTTGCGATGGATGATCCCAATCCCGCCTTGACGAGCTAAACTTATGGCCATCTCCGACTCGGTAACCGTGTCCATGGCCGCACTCACCAGGGGAATATTCAAGCGGATCTCCCGAGTCAATAATGTGCTCACTTCGACATCAGAAGGTAAGACCTCCGAGTAGCATGGGGTAAGAATTACATCGTCAAATGTGAGAGATTCTTCGACGGCCATTCCGCGACCTCCAATGCTCTGTGCATCGACGGACGATTTCTCGTCTCGCCGACAGTTCAATACGTGATGGACTCATAAGAAATTCCAAACTTTTCCTTTCGTGTTGTATGCGGCAAGCACTCGTCAGACCAATAAAGTCCGTGCTTAGTACTAGGACTTATCGCAGAGGCTCCCATACTTCACCTTAGATCTACAGCGGAATGAACATGCTTTGAAGCACTAAATACTCTGGCTATAACGTTTAACGTTGATTCCGCCAAAAGCTCCAGGTAGCTTTCCCATTTTTTCCTGGGGTAAATGAGTTCTGGTTCCCCTTTGACGCCGGCCAGTTCAGATGCTATCTTTACTGCATCATAGAAATTCCCCATAGCATCGACCAAACCGATTTCTTTCGCTTTTTCACCCGTGAAGAACCTTCCATCGGAAATGGCACGAAGTTCATGCTCCTGTATTTTACCTTTTCTCGCCTGTGCCACGTCCTGTATGAACTGCTCGTGAATTTGCGTTGCAAAATCCTGGAGTATCGTGTGTTCTTCTTCTGTCATGGGTCGTAGCATAGATCCTATATCTTTGTACTTTCCCGCTTTGATCACTCTCACGTTCACTCCGACCCGCTCGACAATTTTCTCCAGGTCCGCGAGCATCATGATGACTCCAATGCTCCCCGTTATGGTTCCTGCTGAACAAACAATTTTGTCACTGCTGCTCGCAACGTAATATGCAGCCGAGGTTCCTATGGTTTGCATTGAGGCTACTACCGGCTTCTTTCTGCGGGTTCTCTTGATTTCCTCATAAAGTTCTTGGGCTGGCGCCACCGCACCACCGGGGCAGTTGATTCGAATTACAATGGCCCTTACAGACGATTTCTTTTGAAATTTTCTAATATCCCTTAGGATGTCATCAGAAGAGATTAGTTCTCCCTCGAGACTTACCACCCCTATTTTGTTTGACTCCACAAGATCTAACCAACTCCCCCATGCCCTATCGTCATTGGAATTCCTTGAGAGGAGAAGAGAAATTCCCACAAAAACCACTACGACTATAAGAAGGGCCAGAAGGGCTTTTTTTGTTCGGGATTGTTTCATCTCAAGTTTCGAGGTGTCTCGTGCGACTACAATGGCGTTTCTTCCTGCATAATACAGAATAATAAACTCTATCAAAAATATGGAGTGCCCGCAAGTTCGGTGATTTTCACTGATTTGAACCAGGCTCCCTAATTGCGTCGGGAAATTCCAGGATCGACATGGGGACCGCTCTTTAATGACAGTGAAATCTTTCTCACTGTGATAGTTGTGATGGACTCCGCGAACCGCAAGTCATCCTGCCTGGAAAACGGTGTGCAGCAAATTCTCGTTGTTCGCAAGCACTTCTTCAGCCTGTTTCTCATCCAGACCTGCTCCCACGAGGATCTGCCCGGCTCTTTCCCGGGTGATGAGATCACCAGGAGCGTGCGCATCTGTATCGATTACGAGGAGGGCACCTGCTTGACGAGCCAGTCTCGCCACATGCCCATTGGTGAGGCTGTGCCCGGACCTTGCGGTAATCTCGAGCCGGACTCCATTCCGTACTGCCCATCGAACTTCCTCCAAATTGATAAAGCCTGGATGCGCAAGGATGTCTACCCCTGCTTCAATAGCGGCACGGTTTGTCCCGGGCTCCACCGGCTCCACGGGGGATTCGCCGTGGACCAGCACGACGCGAGCGCCTAACTTTCTCGCTTGTTCCACCAAGTCCGGGATTTGTGCCGGCGGCGCATGAGTTATTTCGACCCCCGGGATTACAATCGTTGGCTGAAAATGATTGAGTTCCCTGGATACTTTAATTATCCTCGGCAGAACGAAATCCAGCGTGGAACCGTCAACATGATCCGTAAGAGCTATAGCTCGATAACCTTTCACGCGGGCACGTCGAACCATCTCGCTGGGATTCAAGACTCCATCGCTAAAGAGTGTATGGGTGTGAAAGTCGATCAACAGAATTCTCCTCTCATTCTTGTCCTACCAATATAACATCATGGTAGGAAGAAAAGTGATCTTGAGCATGGCCGGATGGACACCTCAGGTTCCGAAAAAAATCTTTGCTTGCCTAACTTTTTATTCTAAGATGACCTTCAGTTGAAAAGCAATCAGGAAACCGGCTCTGGCCACATGGGTTGTCATCAAAAAGATTTTGGATCTTTGTCCCACAAGAAGGGAAGATTCTTTCAGTTGGGAATGCTCATCTGTTTTGCGTGGGGATTGTTGTTTGCCTCTGTGCCGGGTGTTCCGGCTTACGAAATTGTGGATATTGTGTCAGGAGTTATTGATGCTCCGCAATTTAAGGGCAGAGACCCTTTGTCGAGTTTGAGATTAGCTTCGGATTTATTGCACGAAAAGAAGCTGAAGAACACCGACCTGTCATTTGCTCTGCTGGACTGGGGAGATCAGTACTTGAGGGAACCCTCTGATCCCTTGGATCGTCTGAGACGCTGGACGGAATTCGTCAGTGACGACAAATTAGGACAACTCAAAATACCGAGAGATTTCCTCAACCGTATTTTGTTAGCGGAATATCTGGTAAACAAAACACCTTATCTCAAGAGTTCTCCCATCAAGAGACTGGAATTGATTTCAAAGTTGGAACAAAAAAAATTGGTCGAAGCTTCTGTGGCTTTGTCATATGCGCGACTCTATGGAGGTGCGGTGATTTTCGGTTCAAGAAGCGACAGCTTTGTCGGGCCTTTGGATGCCTTGAATATGCTGAAAAAAATGGAGGATGGAAAACTCATTGGATGGCATTATAGGATGCCTGTTGAGAGCGTACTTGCCGCTGAAGCCCTGGCTTTAGATAACGAATACCAATCCGCATCGCCCCTTGAACGATTAGAGCGTTTACGTGACTGGGAAAAGAAAGGCCTCATAACAGCGCAGAGCAAGAGAGAGTTAGAGAAACTGCCGGCCTGGCGACTGCTGGTTTCTGATCCTGGGTTCCTGAAAGCAGATGCGAAGACAAAGCGAGACCGATTAACAAAATTGGAGGCTGAAGGCCTCATATCCTCCTCAACTCTCACGGAACTGAAAACAATTTTTCGTCCAACATCACTTGCCCCTTCCATAAGGACAAAGCCTTCACCGTTACCGAAACAAAATGCTCCCCTAGGAAAATGATGACAAACCCGAAAGGACCTTACCGTGTGCGGAATTGCCGGTCTATTGAGTAGTGAATCGTGGGATGCTGATATCGATCTCTCCTGGATTGATGAGACTGTTAGCCAATTGGGAATAGAGTTGAGGGGTAAATCCTCTCTAGATTCAGTGGAACGAACTCTCTTGGACCTGACGAGCAAATTTGATGACCTCATGTCATTTGGGCTTCATAAGCGCTTAATGGATGGAGGACGTGTTTTAGAGAGTGTCACTTGCCTGAAAGAGCTTCTCGAGACTTCATATCGAAAGGTCGAGAACGTGATCAACGAGCAAGGCCCTTCCGAAGATCTGGAGAGAGTTTCGGAACATCTCAGAGACCTTATATGGCAGTTGGAACGGGAAGTTGTCGGCGGAGCGATGAGAGCCAAAGAGCTGATGCCTATAGAGGCGGCCGATATCCAAATGGATAAGGGGGTGGCTTTCCTTGCCTGGACTACTGAGCAGGTCTTGGGAAATTTGGACCGTCTGGAAGTGCGTGGTCGTGACTCGGCGGGCATCTCCATACAATGCCTTTTCTCCAAGGAGACGGCTTGGAATAATGGAGATTGGCCCTCCCTGCTTGCTGGTGCTCCTGGACTCGAAGATGTTGAAAACGGTGTGCGGCGCAATGTTCATGCACTGACTCATCCCGATGGCTCCCTGGTGATAACTTTTGTTTACAAGGTAGCCAATTTGGTAGGACGACTTGGAGACAATACTGCGGCCTTGAGAAACAGAATTCGAGGAGATAAGGCCTTGTGGGAGATGGCTCCCGGGCTTCGTCAGATCAGTGTCATCTCTCATACACGCTGGGCCTCTAATGGGATTATCAGCCTTCCGAACTGCCACCCAACCGATGGGAGTCTTTCCGGCAAAGAGGATGAATCAACTTTCGGTGACAGACCGGCACTCTTTGTGCTCAATGGCGACGTCGATAACTATCAAGATCTTCGGTTTCGACTCGTGGAGGACAGAGGTTTCACAATTGATCCCAATGTTACGACTGATGCCAAGATATTGCCCATAGCCTTTCGCTTGGGAACAGACCATACACGACCCTTGGAAGATCGCTTCGCTGACTTAATGAATCTGTGCGAGGGTTCCTTGGCGGTTGTAATGCAGCATCCACTTGCCCCAAAGTCGTTGTTTCTCGCACAAAAGGGGAGTGGACAGAGTCTGTTCGTTGGTAAGATCAGGGAAGGCGTGATACTGGCCTCCGAGGTCTACGGGTTGGCTGCCCTCACCAGAACCTCTTACGGTCTCTCCGGAGCCGAGCATGGTGGGACAGAGGTCATTCTGGAATGCCGGGAATCTAAGGACTTCGTGTTTAGAGGGAGGTATCTTGAGGACAAGGAGTCTTTTCAGCCAAGAAGAGAGACAATTTATATTCATTCCCGAGATATCTTTCGTGACTGTTACGATTATTACTTTGAGAAAGAGATTCGCGAGGCTCCTTCAAGTGTACGGAAGACAATCAAAGGCAAGTATCGAAAAGCATCTGGGAAAATTCATTTTAATACTGAGGGGTATGACAGTTTTGGGGTTCTCATGAGCCGTTTGAGAGATTCGGCTTTGCCTCAGATCAGGCGAGTGATGGTGATAGGACAGGGGACAGCCTCGGTTGCTGCAATGGGGATCGCACATTTGGTCGGCAAGGCATTGGCTAGGGCTCGTATCAGAGCTGATTGGAACAAGGCTTCGGAAATGTCTGGATTTGCCTCTGACGAACCCCAGGATGACACATTGCTCATTGCCATTTCACAAAGCGGTACTACGACTGACACAAATCGTACCGTGGATCTTGCGGGATCACAGGGCGCATGGATTCATGCAATAGTAAACAGGCGCAACTCGCCCCTGGTGGAAAAGGCCGACTCATATTTTTATACGAGTGACGGGAGAGACGTTGAGATGGCCGTCGCCTCGACAAAAGCATTTTATTCTCAAATTGCAGCGGGAAAGTTAACAGCATTGCTGCTTGCTCAAGAATTCGGCAGTTTAACGGATGAGGAAATCTACCAGGAAATAGAGGAGCTTGAGAGGCTTCCAGCGGATGTTCAATGGGTTTTGGATCAGTCGGACCACATACGGGATGTTGCGGACACGTATGGACCGAGCAGCAGGAATTGGGCAGTAGTTGGAAACGGACCCAACAAGATAGCAGCCGACGAGATCAGGATTAAACTTAGCGAGCTTTGTTACAAATCCATACCCTGTGATTTCACTGAGGACAAGAAGCATATTGATTTGTCGACGGAACCTCTCACCATCGTGGTAGCCAACGATCTACCTGAGCAAATTGTGCAAGATACGGTAAAGGAAGTGAGCATATTTAAGGCCCATAACGGTAAGCCTCTGGTTATTTGTTCTCGCGGAGAGCATCGCTTCCAGGGGTACGCGGAGAGCATGATTATGGTGCCTTCTACCGGAGCAGGCTTGGGATTTGTCCCGGCAACCGTCGCCGGTCATCTCTGGGGCTTTTATGCTGCCAAGGCAATTGACGCGAGAGCAGAAATACTGCGAGATTTGCGTTCCATGCTTACTATAGCCCTGGATGATCCGTCGCGTTGGAATCCATCTGGATTCCGGTCGACATTTAGTGAACTGATGCGAATGATCGGACGAGGCGAGATGGACGCTGCGTTGCCCGCATCAACGGTGGCGGCCTTGTCACTCTATTATGAATCCACGGGGAGTTACGAGTGGAGGGAACTACCTTCTGATGCACTTACCGAAGGCATAGCCATTCTCAAGAGGGCTCTAGAGGAGGTTACTCGCCCCATCGATACGATACGGCACCAGGCCAAAACCGTTACCGTAGGAATCTCCAGACCGCAGGAATTACTCACTCCTATTTTACTTATGGCAATTGAGAAACTGTGCGGACGCATCGATCAAATCAGAGAATCAGACATGCGCATGCTGAGAAACCTGTCTCCCATCATTACTGATGTAGAGGGAGGTTTGTATTATAGGGTCTTGCCGGATACCGAGGGATTGCTGCCTGCGTGTCCACCTGATTCCCCGTATATCCAGACAGTGGGAAGATACGGCATCTGCGAAATAAAATCGTCGCGCTATGACGAACCGAGCTGTGCAGGCGGCACAAAACGCACTGCCCTCAGAATGCGACGCGCAATATGGAGTTCTGGAAGATTAGGAGAGGAAAGTTTGCTTATTGTTCCGTTATATCCCGACAGAAACGGTGATTGTATGGGGCTACTCCTGTTCCACGTGGTGTTCGCCGAGCAGGCATCTCTTCAGCAGAAGCTCGGAGTGTTAAAGGGATTAGGGAATCGATATTATGATGTAATTGAGAGATTGGAAGACTCTACTCAGACTTATTCGCTCGATGATTTTCTCGGGAGCGTTTCTCCGAGAGATCTAGTTCTCACACCCGTTGAAAACCTTGTTTTGGGCAAGATGAAGTAGCGCAACATAACTCCCCCCTGCTGTTGGGTCATACTTGCTCACCTGTGCTACGTCAGCGCGCGTGCTCCGGTCTTGTAATCGAATCGAGCTATGGCCCCAAAACACTTGACATCGGTATCAGAAAAAACTATTTTAATATAAATAGGTTGGTGGCCAACATTAAACCATAGGTTGGTGGTTGTGACGCTCCCCACGGTTTTTAATGGACCAACACGCCTTCGCCTGATCTCAGTGCTTGTGGTTTCTCTCTTTCTTGAAGCACCTTCATACGCTTTTGAGATTTTCCCTCGCCCAGTAGGGGAATATATTGCTCAGTTAGGCGATTCTCTCTCCAGTGTTGCCGAAAAATACTATTCCGACTCGCGTTTGGGAAAGCTTCTCTGGAGTCAAAATCCGTGGATATCTCCTGCCCGGAATTCTCCAAATCCATTAGACAGTGAGCTTTCCCCCGGGACAAAGGTGTTTTTTTATGAATCAAAGCTCCCACGGGGGGCTGCTGACGAGACCTACACTCCTCCAACAGGTCTTCCTGACGATGTCCGATATCTTGTCAACAAAGTGCCCTTTGAAGGCATCCCTTACGACAAGCAATTTTTTAGATACAGACTCAGTTCGGATCCGACAGTACCATGGGGCTACATCGTTTCAGGCATTGAAAGGAACAAAGAGCGGTTTTTGGAGCGAGACCTCATTTATGTTCGTTTCCGTGCCTCGAAAAAGCAGGTCGTTCTCGTTGGTGATCGATTCGGAATATATCGTGACCGTGGCCCTTTGTATCATCCCGTGAATGCAAATAGGGAAATAGGTTATCTCACCGACGTAGTGGGGGAAGTTGAAATAACCAGCACAGGACATGACTTGATTACCGGTATTATACTGGAAAGTTATGTTGAGATAGAGCGGGGTGACAAGATTTGTTTTTATGCACCCCGGACACGACAGATTGTCCCTTCAAAAACGCATAAAATGTTTACCGGCACCATTGTGGTTTCTGCAAGTAAGGAAGCCAATCCATCCACGGCTATTAACTTGGAAAATGACATCGTTTTCGTTGATCGTGGAGAATGCGATGGCGTGCGTGACGGAACTCTGGTTAACGTATATAGACCAGCAGAACCGGTTAGCGATCCGTATTTTCCGAGATGGGTTTCAACACCTGATGCCTATTTGGGAGAAGGAATTGTATTGAAAGCATTCGAAAAAAATTCTAGTCTTCTGATAACACGCTCCAGGGAAGAAATCATGCCGGGGGACATCATCAAGAGTGTGTCAGATTGACTTGCCCCTTTGACTTTGTGACTCGAGCTTTACGCACATTTGGAGTTGTAAGTAGTGGCTGAATCCAAGAATCAGTCGTCGTTGTTTCATTGGTTGGCTCTCGAGCGTGTTCCGGGAATTGGTCCTCTGTCAATCGCACGATTGATCAAAGCTTTTGGATCGCCTGATAAAGCGCTACA
>JAUPKT010000368.1 GCA_030837305.1 Thermodesulfobacteriota bacterium | reverse complement strand
TTATCATCAAAATAGGTGCGTGCGGAGAGATGACCGAGAGGCCGAAGGTGCTCGCCTGCTAAGCGAGTGTAGGGTGTAGAGCCTTACCGAGGGTTCGAATCCCTCTCTCTCCGCCACAATGTTTCCCGGACCTCGTGGGCATTGTCGTACATTCATGCGACCCCAGGGTCGCATTCATCAGCGGTCCATTCCGCGCCAATAGCTTCCCTTTACAGAATTACAGGAATATTCCTGTCGCGTAAGAATTCCTTCACCTGTCTGACACTGAGCAGACGATAGTGAAACACGGAAGCGGCCAGTAATATTGTTGCGCCGGCTGTTGTAACCACTTCGTAAAAGTCCTCGAGTTTTCCGGCTCCGCCTGAGGCCACAACAGGGACTGTCACACGGTCTGAAATGGCCTTTGTGAAGTCGAGGTCGTAACCGGCCTGAGTACCGTCACCATCCATGCTCGTGGGGAGTATCACGCCCGCGCCGAGGGCCTCGCATTGCCCTGCCCATTCTATGGCGTCCTTGCCGATTGCTTTTGTCCCTCCCGATACGACAAGCTCGAACCCGGACGGCATAGAAGGATTCCGCTTCGCGTCTATGGCTACCGTCACCCGGGACGAACCAAACTTCTTGGCCGCTTCCTCGATAAGCGATGGATTCTTGACTGCTGCGCTATTCATGGAAACCTTGCTCGCTCCGGACTCCAACACAAGCTCTATGTCTTCTATGCTCGAAATCCCGCCGCCCACCGTCAAGGGTATCTTAATGACCGACGAAACATTCTTCACCCATTCCAGGCGGGTTTTCCGGTTCTCCAAAGTGGCTGCGATGTCGAGCATCGCAAGTTCGTCTGCCCCCTCCCGCTCGTAGAGCGAAGCGTTCTCAACCGGGTCTCCTGCGTCCTTGATATCGACAAAGTGAATCCCTTTCACCACTCGACCATTCTTCATGTCAAGACAGGGCATTATCTTTACTGTGTCCATTTTCTCTCCTTACATCATCACATTGGGATAAAAGCATCACAGATTTGTAACGAACATTTTCTGTATGTAGCGGTGGAAAGAACCACATCAGGCCGTAAAACAATTGTCCCTCAAACGAGAGCATTCAAGATTGTTTCCCGAGGCGAAAGTAATCTGCGGCCGCATAAATATCGGTCGGTACCATGCTCGACTCATATCGGTCCTTGAGGTTCATTACCCTGCACAGAGACTTCGCAACACGCTCAGGGGGCAGTTCTCCATTGTTGAGGTCATGATGAAGACCATCCCGCACCATCAAGGTTTTTTCGGGATGCCTGCTGAACAGAAGCAAATCCGCACCGGCTATGAGCGCTAACCGAGCGCACTCCAGCGAGTCGTAATGGTTTGTAATAGCTCCCATCTGCAGGTCGTCCGTAATCACTACGCCGTTGTAACCAATTTCGCCGCGGAGTAAACCCTCGACAATAGTTTTTGACAGAGTGGCCGGGAGTTTGGCATCAAGGGCAGGATACAGCACGTGGGCGGTCATGATCATGTCTACGCCGTTTCCTGCCAACAATTTGAACGGGATCATGTCATGACTCTCAAGAGCCTTACGCGATCTTGTGTCGATCGGCAAATCCAAATGCGAGTCAACCGAAGTACCCCCATGTCCTGGGAAATGCTTGGCACAGGATATTATGCCTGCGGTCCTGAGGGATTCCACTACAGCCTTTCCGTAACGGGTCACGACCTCTGGATCATTGCCATAGGATCTGTCACCGATAACCGACCCAAGATCCTGGGATGATTCATCCACAAGGTCCAATACAGGAACAAAATTGGTGTTGAATCCCAAAAGCCCCAATTGGTGGGCGCTTACAGAGGAATATGATCTAATGAGTGTTTCGGAGTTGGCGGCACGAGCCAACTGGCGGGCTGATGGACATGAAAGGAACGGAGAGCGAAGACGACGAACTCGCCCCCCTTCTTGATCAACTCCGATGAAGAAACCGTTTGACCAATTCTTCAGTGCGAGGGTTTGCAGATCATGATTGAACTGTGCTACTTGTTCAGGGCTCTCCACATTACGAGAGAAGAGAATGACGCCCGCAGGCTTGAGATCCAGCAAGAGAGACCTCAAGTCTGATGTCAGAGACGTTCCCTCAAACCCGACGACGAAAAGTCCGCCCAACTGATTAGCATAGCTCAAGTCTTCTCACCACCGTCACAGTCTCTCGCAATCGGACAACCAGAGATACTAAAAATAACTGTGGAGGCCTGGCAAATAATTAACCCCGAAATAGGTAAACAGAACGCATCCGAAACCCAAGATTGAGAGAAAAGCCATTCTGGTGCCTGACCAGCCTCGTGCCAAGCGGGCATGCAAGAACGCTGCGTAGACCATCCACGTTATCAGAGACCAGGTCTCTTTTGGATCCCAGGACCAGTACGAACCCCAAGCGTGATCAGCCCAGGCCGCCCCCGTAATAATCCCTACACTGAGCAAAGAAAATCCCACCACCACGGATCGATAGACGATTTCATCCAAGACCTTGGCTCCGGGCAGATGTTCGGCCGCAGAGGGCCACTTCCGAACAACGAGCAACATCAAAGCCGCTACGAAGGAAGCCGTAAACCCGGCATAACCGAGAAAACATGTCACCACATGGGCTACCAGCCAATTTGACTGCAGTGCAGGTATGAGCGGCCTGATGGAGCTATCCACCAAGAACGTGGATGCCATGATGATGAAAGCGACGGGCAAGCCCATGACCACAACCAGGTCTGCTCCAAACCTGTACCGCACTATCAAAAGACCTAGGACAACGGTCCAAGCGAAAAATACTAATGATTCATAGAGATTGGAAAGAGGAGCGTGGCCGACTCCCATCTGATAAGACTCAATCCACCGATAACCGATGGCGCCCCCATGTGCCAACCAAAGAGCCAGGACCAGCCTAAAGGACCACTTCAGGAAATGAGATTGCGAACCCGCAGTCACATAAGCGATAAGGTAAACCACTGTTGCCAAAAGGTACCCGAAGGTCACCCATGTAGTCACATCAGTACTTGTCATGAACAGTAACCCATAATCTTACATAAATCAGTCCTAATGAATGAAACGGTCATCTAACCTGTTTTGAAGTTCTGTTGTATCGTTTTCTCTATTGTTTCCCTGAATTCTCTGCGCATTCTTCTGCTACTGCCGGATACCCTCACGAGAGTCTTTTCCTTGCCTTCGGGAACCAGCATCACAGTGATCCTCCTGTGGTTGGTGAAGATGCTCAAAACAAACCCAGTCATCAACATGATGCAGCCCAAATAGACAAGGGGTGCACCCGGATCATACCCAATTTGCAAGCCTGTCGCGTAGAGAGGTTGATAGTCCAAAAACTGCAGTTCGTAATCACCAACACGCACAGGTGGCGAATCTTTCTTGAACAACCTCACATTCTTCCCATCTTCTCCCTCTTTCTCGAAACTCACGTCCACCCACGGCCCTCTGATTGTTGACCCAGGGTCCAAAGCCAGTAGCTTCACCTTGTGTCCACTCGGCTGCAACTGACTGGTTTGATGAGGGATCAAGTGCAGAACGGTCTTTTCCCCACCAGGGCTATCGAGAGCAATACTTACGGTTCTTACTCCCAACAATTTATAATCAGACTGAAAGAGAGAAATGCCTCCGTACGTGAGCGGATGATTGACCCTTATGACACCTTTGTATACCTCTGCCCCATTCTTGATCAATCTTACTTCACTACGGTATTCCTTCGGCTCCCCGGTCGGATACCGCAGCAATATAAATTGGTCCACCGCGATTTCGAACGGAAGCACAGCCGGCTGACCCGAAGGAATAAGAAAATATCGGTCAGATGCATTGCCCTCCCGTATTTGAATCGAACCCTTGAATCCGTACATGAGGCCAACAAGTGCGCCCACTAAGACGACGATTATCGCCACATGAATCAAGGGAAAACCCAGAAGATGAATTCGATGCCTGGTCCATTCCAAGCGAGTCTTACCTTCCTCGACTGTCTCCAACACCGAGGTTTTCATCACTTGGTCAACAAGAGGAACAAGGGCAGTCTTCACCAAACTGACGGGGCGACTATCCGACAGGGAAAAGATAAAATTGTCCCTCCCGGCTCGGCCGCTCCACTCTCCCGGAATCACATAGGCTCTCCTCGACAAGCACCCAACAATATTCAAACACAACAGAACGAGAAGCAGCACGAACCACCAGCTTCGATACACTCCGTGCAAGTCAAATATCATTAACAATCTTGTATACATTGAGTCCTGTGCCTGACTCAATTGGGCCGGGTTGATCTCTTGAGGGATGATTGTCCCCAATACTGATGCCACTGCGAGAGCTAGAAGGAGAAAAATAGTCGTTCTTACTGAGGTGAAGAATGAGACTACAACACCCATGATGGAATTTTTTTCCTCAGTGGCCTTATCTCCACTCTTGGAGACCGTCATGTACTATTACCTCGTGCCGACCTGTTTGCCGAGCTTGACCTCGGAGGCAACCCCTGCGTATTCTTGCAATGAGAATGGCTGAGGTTCGATAAATGCCTCAGGTCTCGTCCGAAAAAACAATTGTGTGATGTAGCTCATTTGTTAAAGAAATTCAACCGCACAGGGTTCACGAGGGGCTCGTGCTTTATGGAAATCAGGAGTGATGCAGCTCATGAAAAAAATCCTTTCAATACTTAGTTTTCTGACTGTCTTGCTCTTTACACTGGGGACTTCTCTTGCGGTCTCATCCGCTGATCCTCAGATGGAAGAGTTCGTGGCCAAAATTCAGGAAAACCTCAAAGCCGGGAAACTTTCTGAGGCGGAGGTTTTCGCTCAAAAGGCCGTCCAATATACACAGACTAAGCACGGGGAAAACGATGCCAAGACCATACACGCAAAGATCTTGCTGGCAAACATCTACCGAGACATGGGCAAGTTTGTCGAGGCTGAAGCGCTACTGAAAGGCTGTTTGACGGCCAACGAGAAAGCTTATGGTCCTGAAGATAGTTCACTCATCGAGCCCCTGGCGAGCATAGGTATGCTCATGCAGACCCAAAACAAATTATCGGAGGCTGAACCAGCCTTTCGACGCGCACTTGCCATTGATCTCAAGAAACCTGCGACCGATCGTTTGCCGGTTGCAGAGGCAAAAGAGTCTTTGGCTCTCTTGCGGGCCGGCGAGGGCGATCTCTCAGAGGCTGCTCAGCTCATCGAACAGGCTCTTCAGGAGAGAGAGAAAGCCTCAGGGAGCAACTCCGAAGAATATGCGACAACTCTCAACAACCTCGCATCCATCTATGCCCAGCAGGAAAAATATGATGAGGCCATAGTTCTTCAAGAAAAGGCTATCCGGGTTCTGAAAGAGGCCGCTGGATTGGACAATTTAACCAGTGCATTGTTCTCCCAGAATCTAGCGGGTTTTTTTCTCCTTGCGGGCAAGAAAACAGAGGCCGAGAAGGCCTTGGCAAATGTCCCTTCGCTTCTCGAGAAGCACCTTGGGGCAGATCACCCAGCCCTGGCTGAAGTTCTTTTCGAGCTTGCAGAACTGAATGAACAAATGGGAAACGCTGAAAAGGCCAAGGAATTGCAAAAGAAAGCTACAGAAATTCAGACAAACGCTGAGAAGAAGCAATAATAGCCGCCATAAGCGGGCCTGATTGGTCAAAGGAGGCTAAAGGCCCGATCCTTTCAAGAAAATGCCTATTAATTACGGAGGTATAAAAGAATGAAAAAATCTATTGGCGCCAAGACCATACTTTACCCTACACCGGTCCTTGTGGTCGGTACATACGACAAGGACGGACGCCCCAATGTTATGACCGTGGCATGGGGAGGCATCTGCTGCTCGGCCCCACCATGCGTGACAATCTCTGTGCGGGAAGCCACATACACATTCGGAAATCTCATGGAAAACAAAGCGTTCACAATCAGCCTTCCTCATGAATCCTACGTAAGAGAGGCTGACTACATTGGAATCGCGTCGGGCAAGAACGAAAACAAGTTCGAGGTCACGGGCCTGACCCCTGTAAAGAGTGACATGGTAAATGCCCCATACGTTGGGGAATTCCCTGTAGTCCTGGAATGCGAAGTTCGCCACACGCACAAGATAGGTCTCCACACTCAGTTCATCGGCGAAATCATGGACATCAAGTGCGACGAATCTGTCCTAGGAGAAAAGGGAAGACCCCACGTCGAGAAAGTCAAGCCTTTCATTTGGGCCCCGGATGGCACCGGCTATTACGCTTTGGGTGAATTTCTGGGCAAAGCATTCTCCATCGGCAAAGATTACCGACAAAAGTAGCACGAATTAATCTACAGAATGTAGATATGAGAGGCGACATTGAGTGAATTGACGCATTTTGACGCTCAAGGCGAGGCGATCATGGTGGATGTCTCGGAAAAAGACATGACAGCGAGGGAGGCCATCGCTCGGGGCGAGATTTCTATGAAGCCGGAAACTCTTGACCTCATTCTTGCTGGCAAAGCAAGAAAAGGCGACGTGATCGGAGTAGCCCGTATCGCCGCAATCATGGCCGTCAAGAAAACTCCTGAACTGATACCACTTACGCATCCCTTGCCCATCAGTTCCGTTTCCGTGGATTTTGCTCCTAACAGGGAGCGGTCCACCCTGGAAATTGAGGCTCGAGTCAGGGTCACTTCACGCACCGGAGTGGAAATGGAGGCTCTGACCGGGGTGGCATGCGCCGCGCTGACGGTATATGACATGTGCAAGGCCGTGGACAAAGGGATGGTCATTTCACGCATTCGACTCGTGCACAAGAGCGGTGGGCGTTCTGGAACATATATCAGGCCGGAGGAGTAGCTTCGACTCCCCACCCCAAAGAAATCTCACAGACCTGACACAATGTCATATTGAGGCATTCTCGAGAAATAGAATTGGACCCAAAAGCATCCATAAGAAAGATGCATGATCTCTCACGGGAAGAACTTTCCGGGCTGCTGGGAATCCTGGTGGGAAACGTACTCGTGCACTACGGGATGTGGTTTTCAGAAACTGTTCGGAGAGTTGGTCTTAATAACGCGGTTCAACTGGAGCAAGAAGCCTTTCAGAAATATGGGCCGCTCGCGATGACGCGATTGGAGCCAACAATCGGCGCTCACCCCTCCCAGACTTTGACTGACCAAATTGCGCAAGAAAAGCAGGAGGATCTCAGGGAGATCCTGGGCAATCTTGCAAAAACCTGGGTCATCGGTGATGGTTGCTGGTTCCAGGGGGTGGAAGCCGTTCATG
>JAUPKT010000367.1 GCA_030837305.1 Thermodesulfobacteriota bacterium | reverse complement strand
CCCACTGGTCATATAAAGAAGGTAGGGCCGTGGAGGCAGAGGATGCCAAGGTCGTGAATTGGATCAGACAAATGATGGAATGGCAACAGGACCTTGATGACCCGAGGGAATTTTTTGAAAATGTCAGAGTCGATCTTTATCCCGATGAAGTCTACGTTTTCACGCCCAAAGGAGAAGTCAAAGAATTCCCTAAGGGTGCCACCCCACTAGACTTTGCCTATTCCATCCATACCGAGGTGGGGCATCGCTGCACTGGCGCTCGAGTGAACAATAAGATGGTTCCTCTCAAGTATCAACTGAACACTGGGGATACGGTCGAGATAGTTACATCAGTGCACCAAAGGCCTAGCAAAGACTGGCTTAAATATGTGAAGACAGGCCGGGCTCGAACCAAAATCAGGCATTACGTCCTGACGGAGGAGAGAGAGCGTGCAGTTGAAATAGGCAGAGACAGCGTAGACCGTGAGCTAAAGAAATGGAAAATTGACCTCAATAGGGCAGAAAAGGATCATGACATCATTAAGATAGCCAATGAGTTCAGCTTCAAGGCAGAGACCGACCTCTATGCGGCCATCGGATACGGAAGGGTTTCCCCTCGGGTCATCATAACGAAACTGGTGCCCGCCCATGAACGTGAGAAGGCAAAAGCTGTTCTGCCCCAAGAGATACCTGTTCATAGAAAGAGAACTGACGAGAGAAGCGGAGTTAAAGTGCAGGGCTTGCTTGACGTGATGGTGAATTTTGCACGATGCTGTAATCCGTTACCTGGTGACGCAATCCGCGGTTATGTTACAAGGGGTAGAGGCGTTACCGTTCATAAGGAAGATTGCGAGAACCTGCAGATTGCGGATAGGAAGAGGGTCGTTGACGTTTCTTGGGACGAAAGACACACTGTGGCTCGCATAGTTGGCTTGGCCCTTGAGGCTGAAAACAGAACCGGTCTCCTAGCAGCAATAAGCGGAGTCTTTTCGTCCAACGATTCTGATATCATGCAGGCCAACGTAAAGACAGTGGATGACCTGCACGCAGGTGGAACATTCCAAATTTCCGTCAGAGATTTGGACCATCTGACCCGCATCATGAATGCCCTGCGCAACATTAAAGGGGTCATCAAAGTCGAGAGACTCGGCACTTTATAGCGCTGAGGATAAACGCTAAGAAGTGATTCGCCTCACGGTTCTTTCGCATAGGGGTACATGCATCTTAGGAAACAGCGCCTGATGATCACATCTCAATCCCATCAAACAGCCATTCCTCACCTGAGACACCCCAGAAGGCTCCCTGGAGAGATTTGTTGGGGAACAGCTTGGTAGAGCTTGGTGTTCTGTCCTCACCAAATCCCTCGGCCGCCACCTCGTCCATCTTATGGAGCCTTAGAGATCTTGTTCGACCGGATACAACGGGTGCAGACCGTGGCCCTTTTTACACTCTTACCGTCAGGCTGCAAGACGCGAATCGTTTGCAGATTCGGCAGTGCGATTTTTTTGGTGCGGTTGTGCGCGTGACTGACATTGTAACCTCTAAGAGGTCCTTTGCCGCATATGTCGCAAATTCGTGCCATACTATTTCTCCATGACGCATACCCACAAGCAATTGCGTCGATTTGTTTTTACTTGGAGGCCTCGACAAAGGCCATCCTGAGTTGGAAGAGTGTATCATTCACAATCTTCTTCTCTTGCTCGGTCAGATTCCCTCGGGTTTTTTCCTCCAGAAGGGCTATGAGATCAATGGTATGCTTAGCTCCCTGCAGGTCCTTACCCACCTCCTCCTGCCCGGCCATCTTTAGGAAACCTAGCTGGAAGAGTGCCGTCTCCGCAAGTCCTATTATGAAACCGGAAAGATCCATCGGCGGCAAAGGCTTATCTGACTCTTTTGCCCGAGACTGTTCCTCGCGTGCCGGCCCCTCCTCCGGGCGTACGTTGTCCTCTGTAATGTTTCTCTGGGCGACGGTATCCTCCCCGGAGCGGTTTTCCCCTCCTTCAGTAAACCGTCTCTTGTCCCTCACGGTGAAACCCTGATCGTTCCCCGATTCATCCTGCATTCACGATTCCTCCATTAACAACAGGGTGTAACATCATAATCCTGTCCGTGGGCGAACAGGATTTCGTCGCTCGAATTCCTCAAGAATGCTCCTGGAAACATCGTCTACCACTTCCGGCACCACAATGTTGGATGTAACGAGAAAATCCCCCCGACTGGAATCGGAAAGGGAGGGAAAGCCCTTTTCTTTAAATCTGAATATGGTCCCTGATTGGGTCCCCGGAGGAATCTTCAATGCCAGCCTGCCGTCAGGTCCCGGTATTTCCACTCGAGCCCCGAGAATTGCCTCTGCCACCGTAATACCAACCGTGAAATAGACATTCTTGCCCTCCCGGATGAACCACTCATGCGGACGGACCGTGATCTCAAGGTAAAGATCCCCTGGTGCAACTCCTCGATGACCCGATTCTCCTTGTCCCGAGACTCGAATCTTAGAGCCGTTGTCAACACCGGCTGGTATCTTCACATCAATCTTGCGCTCTTTGATTCGGACAAATGCATGCACTCCTCGGTATGCTTGATCGAAATCGACCGTCAAGCTGTACTCAATATCCCTTCCCCGAGGTGATCCATAACCCCTGTGACCACCATAGGGCTGGGATCGAACAAACTCAGAGAAAAAATCCTCGAAGACTCCTCCTCCGGCTGACCGGCCAAAATCGTAGCCTCTGCTCGCGGAATTAGAACGACCTCTAAAACCACCCCATGCCGTGTACGGACCACCTCCAAAATGATCCCTTGAGGCGTCCTCATGCCCAAACCGATCGTACCGTCTCCTCTTGTCTGAATCGGATAGGATTTCGTACGCTTCCGACACCTCTTTGAATCGCTGTTCAGACGACTTGCTATTATTATTCAGGTCGGGATGGTATTCTCGAGCCAGACGTCGGTACGCCCGCTTTATTTCATCATCTGAGGCTTTCTGATGGACTCCCAGTATCGTGTAGGGATCAGACTTCTTCATCTTTCCTATCCGCTTTGGTTCTCGGTTCTCCGGATCTTGCGGCGCTAACCGAGAGATTTACTTCGTCATTAGTCTGAACACCTTACGCATATTGATCGATCGGATCCTTCCGAGCGCTTCGGAAGTGTCACCTCAAGGATACCATCAACATAATTAGCTGTTATCCGGTCTACATCCAACAGGTTCGGAAGGCTGAACCGACGCTCAAAGAAGCCCTGAACACGCTCGATGGTATGATAAACAGCTATCTTGGGTTCCGATTCCATCATCCTATTGCCCGACAGTATTAACGTCGCCCCATGAACCTCAACATTGATGTTTTCCCTCCCTACGCCGGGCAGCTCAGCCCGAAACAGAAAGGCATCTGGGGTTTCTATTACATCTACCACAGGGTACCACCTCACACGGCGTTTCCGTTTACCCTCTTCAATCCCCATCCCCAACATCTGATTTGCACGCTCTTGAAAGTCCAGCAAGTCCCTCAAAGGATCCCATTTGTTCAATGTCATGAAGCTCTCTCCAAGACTGGGGACGACCCGTCACTAAAGCTGTCGGCCATTTCATACCGCAACAAAAGTACGACTTTTCTTTAGAGTAGTCAAGCCCTACCACCACATGTCATGGGTGTGCGATCAGCACAAACAGCCATTCCAAGAAGAATCGCCTCGTGGAGGAGAGATGTGGGTGGCCTGGAATGTTGCCCCCTACTGCTGAAGTAATCTCGTTCACTGAGTTCGCTTGGATTGAGCACTGAGATGCCCCGATGCCTTCAGCTTCTCCACAAGCAAGGCGCCCTTACCCTTTGGGACATTAATATTGTGGGCAAGCCTCATGGTGCCGGAGAGCGAGGGAAATGTGCCTACAGAAGACTTTAGCTTTGGATTAAGTTTCAGAACTTCTCGGGAAGGTATCCCCAGCATTACAGCCAACTCTGCTACAGACACATCACGAGAAAGTTCCAGCCCCGTGACCTTATCAAGAACCAAAGGCGGTTGGCGTGGAATATTGATATGATAGAATCGCTCATGGCCGTGTATAATCGTTAATGCGATCCACCTGCATATGAGTTGCTCTATGTTCGGCGGCAGCGGTACATCCCAGAAAGAGGTTGCATCCCAGTTTCCCTGGGCATCCGAAACAGTGTTCGGCGAGGTGACGTAGGCCGCCGCAGCCATTATCCAACTTCCCCCTCTGATTTGACTCCTTAAAGACTTGATGCGAGACGCAAAGCAGCGTGTTGCCAATTCAATGTCCATTCTATCATCGTGCCAGGAATCCTCTTGCATTTCTACCCCGTCCGCCTT
>JAUPKT010000366.1 GCA_030837305.1 Thermodesulfobacteriota bacterium | reverse complement strand
TGAAACCGATCCTTTGATCAGAGTTGCTTTGCAATATATAGTGACCAAGAAGCTGCCGAGCCGATCACCGTTTGAATCCTTGTTCTAAAGAATTGATGGCACGAGAGTCACCGCTGATCGTCATTCTGCAAACAAATGGCGGATCTTTTTTTCTCTGAATGACGGCAACGCAAGTCCATAATGACAAATAGATGCGGCCGACAGAAAAGGACTGCATTATTCCTTGCTTTTGGGTGCTATTTTGTGTATAGTCTTTTCACCTTTGACGGGGAAGGCTTTTTTATTTGAATTGCATGAAAGAGGTACAGGAGGTCGGATGAAAATGAAGCTGCCGGCTGGCCATGCGAGACGGCTTTTTCTGGGTTTTACCTTCTCTATCATGTTTCTTGTGGTCTTTGGCCTACTCATCGCCCATAACACCGAAGCTGAATCAGCGAGTTTCTCGAGAGCTTCTTTGGATAACTATCCTCTCACTATAGGAATACCTACGGCGGATCCCGAACTCACCATCAACTTTTATACAAGACTTGGGTTTAAACAATCTGAAGCGTTCTCAGGTGGGCTGGACAAAGTATGCATGGAGAAAGAGGGAAGTCCCTATAAACTCGAAATTTGTCACAATCGCTTCACTGCGGCTGGTCCGTTGAGTGGAGGCGTTTCCGGTATGAGTTTCAAGGTGAAAAACCTTTCGCATTCAGTGGAAGAACTGAAACGGCAAGGCATCAAATTCCTTGAAACCAACGGCACTCGAGATGGGGTCATCTATGCTTCGATGAATGATCCCAATGGAATCAGCATCAAATTGTTTGAGAATTGATAACCAACAGTACGAGTTAACAAAGGGCTTGCCGCATCGGCAGGCCCTTTTTACTTGCCATTGCCCCCCTTGCAATCATGATCAGGGCCTGAATAATCGAAGAGATCCTGCCACACTTTTTCCAAATCATTTTTTTCGGGTTGAAACGGAAAGTTTCTGATGTTGTCTCCCGGCTTTTCATTCCCGTAAGGCCTGTTGCAGGCTACGGCCCCGTCCTTTCCCGGGCATCCTGATGTTCGAAAAGGTTCGCCGCTCCATACGATCTTCTGCAAAGACGTCTCACTGATCCCGAAGTCACGGATTCTCTCCCGGTTGTCAAACTCCATGGCCTTAGGGTGTGTCAAATCCTGGTCAATGACCCATCGGGCCAACTGAATTCTCCTATAGTGACTCAGGGCCGGAGGAGAAACATTCTCCATGGCGGAATGTTTTTCAGGAAAGAATGAGAATAAATGGGTGTAGCCCCCCATGGATCGTGCCTGATACATGGCCATCACCATTTCTTTCTCTGTTTCTCCCAATCCACAGATGAGGTGGACGCCGGCCATTCCCTTTCCAAAGACATCAAGGCTCTCTGCGTAACAATTCCAGTATCTGTCCCAGGAATGAGGTCCATGAACGGTTCTGCCGCGTAATTGCTCGAACAACAGTGGTGTTGCGGCATCAATGGCCACGCCGATGCGTTCGGCCCCCGCTGCTTTCATTCGTTTAAGATCTCCGGGATGCAGAACAGAGGGAGAAACGAGGAGAGAAATGTCCATTGTGGTTCTTTTGGAGATCTGTCCACAGAGGTTAATGACGTCCTCCCTGCACTTCGGATGGGTAACCATGGATATGCATACTCGGTGCACGTGAGCGGGAGCCGATCGAACAGCATCGATAACCGTTTCTGTATGATAGGTTTTCCATGGGACCCTTATGAAACTGCGTGGTCGGGTGCCGGCCCTTTTCTCTGAGGCCAATCCGCAAAATGCGCAGTTCGCACGGCAACCCCCTGAGTAGGTTAAGAGCAAGTTGATGCAGCCGAGTCGCGCATTTCGAAAGAACCAACCCCGGGTGAATCCCAAGGTCATTGCGGCTGCAAGAGAGAGCCTGACATATACCGGACTTTCCTGTTGGCTCACTGCCGGGACAGGGGATTCAGTGGCATGCATGGACTCTGTTCTCCTTCTTGTAATGGCATTCGGGTGTCGCCCCATCCATGATGGCCCTATTTGTCCATCTTGGAATGGTCAAGTGAGCCTGGGGGCATCGTCTTATCCCAATGAACAGCATGATTCCCTAGAAACAATTTCCAGACCTTTGTCGCGGGCAAATTCCAAAGCACGATCCGACGGAAGTGCTATGGAATTTACACCGGCCCGTACCGCCAGTACATCCAAGTTTCGCCTGTAATGTCCACGAGGCCGAGCACATCCCAGAGATGACTGAAGTGACGGATATTTTATTCGGGCGTTGGCGAGAAACATGGCGACCTGGACAGGACTGGGAGGCGTAGCCTCAGACATGGGAGTACCGGGCATGGGCATGAGAACCACAACCACATATTTTCTTATGGGGAAGGATCCTATTATATTAAGGGCGTGGGTCTCTCCTCTTTCTGCGCCATAATGAAGCCCAAATAATATGTGCGGAACAGTTTCCAGATCGGCACGAGCTAGGTTCTCCATAGACCTCTTTATGAGGTCAACACCGTTTGGGAGGTGATAGACCAAAGCAGCAGTCAATTCATCTCCAATGACGTCGACAAGGGCCTGATCTACGCCCGCATGCTTGAGAATAAGCGCAGTAGAATAGTCGATGATTCCGGTGTGCACGCTTATCTTTAGGCTTGTATGTTTCTTCAAATAGGCAATGGCGCCACAAAAATCATCCCAGGGCAACTTTCCTCCCAAGTCGCACCCTCCTGAGATGAGTATGCCGGAGTCTCCCCTCGCAGAAGCCTCAAGGCCGATTTTTTTAAGGGCGGCGGCATCGCCGGCATGCAGCATCGTCTTCAGAAGCTTGCCTTTGCAGTGTTCACAGCCCAATTCACATCTATCTTCGGTGATTGAGACAGCCCTGTACCGTCCGCGGCGACCATTCACCACGAACATTCCCGGTACGTGAGCGGAGAGAATATTCCCACAAAAAAATCGGGACAGAGCCCAGGCCCTGTCAAATACATGAGACATAGTGGTTTCGTCGTACAATTGCTCAATCGTGTTCATCTTGAAGTCTTCTCGAGACGTGAAGAGTTTTGTGGAAGATGGCATGGTTTCCTGGCAACCTAATCATAAGATCTTTGTTTATAGCCTTTGAAGGCCACCCAGAATTTTTCGCACAGGGAAGGGAAATCGCCGGAGTCCCATCGTTCCATCATCATACGACGCTTGAACAGGGCATGACCCATGACATTGGCGAAATGACTTCTCACTTCAGATTCATAGTCGAGGATGTGCTGATAATCTCCGCTCCTGATGGCAGAAGCTGCGTGTTTCCCAGCAAGATCTCCCGAAACCAAGGCCTGACCAATGCCCGCTCCGGTTATTGGATGGGTTAATCCTGCTGCATCGCCAGAAAAAAGGACGTTGCCGAACACAAGATGTTTTCGAAGCCCTGAAACGGGTATGAGCCCACTGCTTGTCGCAAAGACGCTGTGTTTCACAATCCTTGCGGAAACGAGATATTCCATAAACTCGTGGAGAAGTTGTTGGGGACACATCCCCGCACCCATGGCAATGCCTATTCCGACATTGGCTGTAAACCCTTTGGGGAACACCCAACCATATCCCCCGTGAAACTGTTTGTCCAAAAATACCATGGTTCTCTCGAGAGGGTCCACTAGAGGGACATGCAGTTGCGCACCAACCAC
>JAUPKT010000365.1 GCA_030837305.1 Thermodesulfobacteriota bacterium | reverse complement strand
GCCTACGAGTTCCGGACCAACCTCCTCGTATTGAAAGTCGTTCTTCTTCAGGAACTGGTTCAATAGGTTTTTCTTTTTGTGGAAACGGTTTCCCGCCAGATTTATGAGTTCCTCGCAAAGGTAGACATAGTCGCTGTTATCACGGTCTTCTATGATCTGATACTTGTTCGGGTCTACCGTGCTATCGGCAAACGTTGGACCGACTCGAGAGATAACTGCTGTCCCGAAACGATCCATCATGTATTCTGTCACAAAATCCAGGGCGGCATGGACGTCGCCGCTGCCGATCGGCTGAAACGCATGCCTGGCGTCACCCTTGTCAAGGAACAGGGTCACAATGCAGTCCTCGCACACTGTCCACAGAGGATCGTAGCAATGCCGCCAAATGAAGAGATTTGTAAAGGTCAGTTCAGATGTTTCCGGCGGGGTCCGGGCAAGGAATTCATTGAAGATGAATCTATCCTCAAGGGTCAGGGGCTTGAAATCGGTAACATTTGCCAAAAGCTTCTCCAAAAAACCAGGTATATTGCTCATGGTCAATCTAGGTCATGAAGATGCATCAGGTCAAGTTCCCTGTGTACTATGGGCGGTATGGGCGAGATAACAGGAAATACCTTGTTGACTCAGTATAGCTGGTTAGCCTAAGAATTATAACGGTTCTCGAAAGTAATCATCACGAATTGCATGTTCAAGACGGTTGACAGATGGCTACACTGTCGTACAATATTGTTGTACGCCAACTTTAAGGAAGGACGTCCATGCCTATACAAACGACATACTCCCATGCCCGCGCTAATCTGGCCGGCCTCTGGGATGAAGTAACGTCGAATCGAGAAGTTGTCATAATTCAAAGACGGGGTGCTGAGGATGTGGCGCTAATTTCTGCAGAGGAATTGACTGGTTTGCTGGAGACAGTCCATTTGATGCGGTGTCCGGCGAATGCTGAGCGACTGTTGGCTGCTTATGGCCGAGCAATGAAGGGGGAGGGTAAAGCGCAGACGATCGAAGAATTGCTTAAGTCAATTGGTTTATGAGGATTAGGAGAGAGACCCGTATGACCGAGCGGGAAGCTGTATTTCAGTTGGAGTTTATTCAAGATTTGGAGCATTGGGTTAGTACGAACCGTACGATCGCTTTGCGAGCAATGAAAATCATTGAAAACGTGCTCCGGGACCCATTCAAAGGGATAGGGAAACCCGAGCCGTTGAAGCATCTGGGCCGGGGGATGTGGTCAAGACGGCTGACAGGCGAACATCGGGTCGTCTATCTTGTTCGGGAGGAACGGATAGATTTTCTTCAGTGTCGGTATCATTACCATAGATGAATTGGGCTTCGGGGTCCTGGGACACTATATCGGGTGCGCTCCTCTTCTCAAGATTCGAGTAAGTTGACGACTAATTACCTGCATGATGGAGGACTTTCATGGAAGAGAAAGACGTGCGAGCTGTGATATTAGCTCGTCAAAAAGACAACAAAATTCCGTGCAGAACAGCTCTGCAAATAGCAGAAGAAACCGGGGTATCGCCTCACAAAGTGGGAGAATTGCTGAATGAACTTGAGATAAAGATACAGTCATGCCAGCTTGGTTGTTTCAAGTAGGTTCATGCGGAAATTGGGTCCTGATCAGGAGCCTTTTGCTTTTGCTCCCTCCATAATGAGCCAGTCGAGTTTCTTCGTTTTGTGAACGTAGAGGACAACTCCCTTGTTTGTCACCTGGGTGACCGTTGCGCCCCGAACCTGTGTCCCCGCGGTTATGAAGTAACCACGGCCGTCGGGGTCCTCTACCATGCCTTTGTATTCCTCTTTACCATTGGGAGACTTCGATTTTATAAGCCCTCTGAGCTTGAGTTGGGTGTAATCGAATCTACAGAGCGGCATGGAAGGGGGACAGTCAGTCGGGATCAATTCGTCCGAAGGCGGCATAAAGGGATCGCGTAGAAAAGTGAATTGGTATGGCTTGATGGTCTTAATGGTCATTGCTTGCGAAGTGCGTGGTTCGGAGTTTCCCGATGATGTGGGCAGCTCGGGTTGAATATTGTCCGGCGTGATCGTTATTCTTCGCTCTTGACCGTTAACTCCCACGGACTGAGCAAACTCGAGAGGACTTGCTTCACGCTCATATCTCCTCGTCACTTCGCGAAGAAGAGACCCGGAGGAGTTTGTTTCTCTCAATAGCAAGGATTTGATTGGCGATATCGGGGCAGAGGCCAATAAAGATGGTACTCGCGCTCCCGTGATAATGTCGATGGCATAATCAGCCTCCTTGCAGCCCGACACCATCATCGTGAGGGCAACAGCAAACAGCAAAGAAAATCGGCTTAATACACTGCGCTCTTGACACATCTTCATGGGTCCAACTTCAACACGTTCCCGTCACGGCTTCTTCGATTGGCCGGGGTTCTTTTTTTGTGACAAACTCTGTACTTCTTCTTGTGACAGTCTTCTATAAGTCACTAATGTCACCGTAGCGTTGAGCAACAAAGCCTGTAGACCCTTCTTTATCTGGCCTTCTTTTGGCTTGAGTATAAGACGCTCTACATGCATTAATCGAGGCAGTTTATCGAGTCTCGTGAAAAACTGTCCCAACTTCTTGTATTCACCCAACAGTGTCAGTTCCGAAGGGATCGTTGCAAACATGTATTCTTCGTTCAGACGCTCCGGCTCAGGCACAAACTTTAGTATCTGGATACCGATTTCGGTAAGCAGTTCGTCAAGTTGTTTTGAGATCCCATCCAACTCATCCCGCTCCGGTAATGATTTGACCAAACCTTGAAGTTCGCGGTTGTAATCTTGGATGGCCTTTTCAATAGCTTTGCCTTTATTTTCTTTATCCTCCTCGCCGGCGATGTCTCCCTTTACATTTGCCATGTCCTTGTTTAATGTCCCGAAATCGAACGACGACAGAACAGTGAGATAGAATAATCCAAAAAAGATCGCGCATGCCCCGATAATGACCAGGCTTTTCTGGATGGATCCGAGCTTGTAGAAGACATCACCGATGGACATACGGCGTCTCCTATTTGAGGCTCCCTGCGATATGAAAAACCATTGTTTGATCTCCTGACTCTTGGGTGCCCTGAGCTGCCGACAGCTCTTTCAACTTCACCTCTGAGAAAAAGACGGTCTCATCGTCTTTGACTTTGACATTTTTAAGGTCTTCGAGAAATTTCATCACCGACTTGTTATCCTTTCCTTTACCCTGGAAAAGGAACTCCTGATTTTGGTGTTTCTCGAGCTGATCCAACCATACTTCATCGGGTATGGTTATTGACACGGCCTCGAGTAACAGGGCTATTGACTCCTTTCGTTCCACAAGTTTTCGACTTTCTTCCACCTGCCGTTTCAAACGCATTTCCTCATTTTTCAATGGTATGAGTTGCTTGTTCTTTTCCACGAGTTCGTCACGCTTCTTTTTTTCTGAAGCCGCTTGTCCTTGAACGTATTGATAATCCCAGTCGTAAAAAAAATATGCGCCAATCATGAGTATCAATGTCATTCCTGCGCCTAGTATGCAGTCCTTGATAAACACTTTGAGATCTTTTTTTCTTAAGGTCTCTCTGATTGGCAATAAATTGATTCGTATCACGCGTCCGCCTTGTCCCTTTCATGTCTTAAAGCCAATCCGACCGCTACGGCCATGGACGGACCTACCTGCATCAGATAATCGGAATCGAATACGTTCGGATCCACCCCCACAAGCCGAAAAGGATCCACCATGTGAACGGGAATACCCGTTTCCCCTTCCAGGGCGGAAGCAAATCCGTATGTGGCGGCCGCGCCTCCACTGAGAAAAATGGATTTCACGTGATCTCGTTCAAGGTTGGTAGTGAAGAACTCCAAGGTTCTTTTCAGTTCAGAGGCAAACAACTCTACATGACGAGCAAAAATGTTCTGGAGTGTTCTGGGGCTTATGTTGCCCAAGTTTCCACCGAATTTCATGTTTTCGGCCCGATCAAAATCGACGTTGAAGAATCTCGCTATGTCTCTCGTGATGAGATCTCCGCCCATGGGAAGATCACG
>JAUPKT010000364.1 GCA_030837305.1 Thermodesulfobacteriota bacterium | reverse complement strand
TTGAGGCGGGTTGAACTGCTCCACTGCCCTACATTCCACCTCAAACAACTGAGGGACCAGGGCCCCCGAAGAGGCTAAGGGTTGTCATTTTCTGAAGAAATATTGAATGGTAATATGCGTGCCGCCGCAAGGCTTATCAGGCTCATAGACGACGGTGACCCCGGTGCTCGGGAAGAACTCGCAATACTGTATCGTCACTCCGGCAAAGCTCACATTATTGGCTTTACCGGCGCTCCTGGGGTGGGAAAATCGACACTAGTCGACGCAATAATAGTGAGATTCAGAAAGGACGGCAAGTCTGTCGGGGTCTTAGCGGTGGATCCCACGAGTCCTTTCTCGGGCGGAGCAATACTGGGTGATCGCGTGAGAATGCAGAGGCATTTTCTCGACGAAGGGGTTTTTATACGATCTCTGGCAACACGAGGCCAATTCGGAGGCCTTACAAGGTCCACCGCAGATGCCGTCGTGGTGTTGGATGCCATGGGCAAGGATGTAATAATTGTTGAAACCGTAGGGGTCGGGCAGGATGAAGTGGACATAGCTCAGAACGCCCATACAACGGTTTTGGTGACGATACCGGGCATGGGAGACGACATCCAGGCCATCAAAGCGGGCTTAATGGAGATCGGTGATGTCATCGTCGTCAACAAGGCTGATCGTGAAGGAGCTGCCAAGACCGTCCGAGAAATGAGATTCATGCTGCACATGTCCATGGACCGTCATCTCGATTCCAAATGGGAACAGCCTATTGTCGAAACCGTGGCAAACGCAGATCGCGGAATCGCCGAACTGTATGAAGCAATCTTGAGGCATTGGGCATACCTCCGAGATCATTCCCACCAAGAATTGCAATCGGTGGAGCGATCGAGGATCAGGAAACAAGTAATTGATTTACTGAACGAAATTGTTATGCGGAGGGTGATGGATGAACTCGACGCAACCTCCAATCTTGATGATTTGGTCGACCAAATATGTCGAAGAGAAACCGACCCCTACCACGTGAGTGTTGATCTGGCAGACCATTTCTTGAGGGGAGCCAAGTCTTGAGTCTCGACATACCCTATCCAAGAATCGATCTCGATGATGCCCAGCTCGAGAAACTATTCACCGTTATCCCCGTTGCAACAATCCTTTTGGCAGGCTTGGCTTCTCTGTGGATCTATTTCTCAGTCGCAGCTCTGTTGCCGGAGGCCCAAACAGTCGTAAATCTGCCTGAATTGAATTCCAAGGTGACCGTTGTCAGGGAAAGAAACGGCGTGCCCACAATCATCGCGGATTCTCAGGAAGACTTAGCCACTGTGTTCGGCTATGTGACGGCACAGGATAGATTGTGGCAAATGGACTATTTCAGGCGATTGGGACAGGGGAGTCTCGCAGAGATCCTCGGCCGAGACTTTTTGATGAGCGATCAGATCATGAGGGCCATCACGCAGTCTCGTGGATCGCAAGACGAACTATCACATTTGGACCATGCGGAGACGGTCTGGCTGGAAAAATTCATTCAGGGCATCAATTCCTTCATGCTGCTCCACAAGGACAGGACTCCCGTTGAGTTTTCTCTCCTGGACTATCAACCCGCGCCATTCTCCAAGGAAGATATCACCGCAATTATGAGAGCCCTCGCGTGGGAAAGCTCCCTCGCCGCCCGCCTTGATCCACTGTTCAACCGTCTGGTGGGGAAAATGGATGTGGCGGTGTTGAGAGACTTACTCCCATTCGACCCTGTGGCTCCCCAGACCCCGATTCCCTCTGATCTCATTGGCTGGGAGCCCAAAGGCCTCCTTTTTGATCAGTTTCGTGGGGACAAGCTCAAGAGATCTGCGTTAGGTCTCAAGGGAGGATGCGGGATCACTCTTGCGCCGAAACTAAGTCGAAGCAGCAACGCTATGCTTGCAGGAATAATCTATCAAGAATTAGCTGCACCGGGGTTTTGGTATCGAGCAAAGCTGTCATGTCCTGACTTCCATTTGATCGGCGCTTTTGTGCCTGGTGTACCGGTTGCCTTGTCAGGATCCAACAAGCTGATGAGCTGGGTCTCCGTGCCGTGTCCCGTGGACGACCTGGATCTCTACATTGAATACATAGATCCTGATAATGCCGCGCGCTATTTTCGTGTAGACGGCTGGCGTAAGACAGAACAGAGGAGAGAAAGGTTCAGCGTCAAGGGCGGTTCCAAGCTCGAAAAGATGCTCATGAGCACTGATATGGGTCCTGTCATCTCCGACGTGGAGAAAGGCCGTGCCATTTCCATGAAGTGGGCCGGCCAAGAAGGAACAGGGCTTTTCAAATCGATGTTTGAGGTAAATCGAGCATCGAATGCGAACGATCTCTCCTCGGCCTTGGCGGCACTCAAGACACCCGCTTTGCAAGTGGTGTGGGCTGACACCGAGGGCAATATCGGAATTCAGCTTGCCGGGAAAGTCCCTATCAGACACCACGATTCCAACGGCATAATTGCATTGCCCGCCTGGACGGGAATTCATTCATGGTACGGCTATGTGCCCTACGCGGAAATGCCCTCCACCAAGAATCCTGAATTGGGCTATCTCGTAGCTGCAGATGGGAGACCAGGAGGTCAAGATTATCCCTACCTGTTCAGTTGTTACTGGTTCAATGACCCAAGGCAGGTCAGGATATCGGAATTGTTAGGAAATGCCTCTGAACAGGATCCCCGAAGTCTGACACGGCTTCTTGGCGATGTGTATTCACATTCCGCATCAAAGTTTACTCCTATGATCTTGAAAGAAATTGAAGAACAAGACAATTATAATCAAACAGAAAAGGCTGCCGCACAACTATTAAGGGAATGGGATTTTTTCATGACGAAGGAATCATCGGCAGCGGCAATCTTTGCACTCTTCTACCAGAACTTAGGGGAAGCAGTCCTGGCACATTCCATGGGGAAAGAAGTATATACACAGTTGTGCCAATACCCGGATTTGCTAAGTTTCCTCATCAGGAAGAAATTGTTTGAACTCGATCAAGACAAAGCGGACCCAAGTGCAGTCGGACGTTTGATTGGGCACAGTTTTCGTGCTGCGGTAGTCCAGGGAGAGAGGTTGCTGGGTGATGTTCCGTCCAAGTGGAAATGGGGCGATCTACACAAAATAAATTTTCACCATCCCGTGGCAGTGCGCTCGAGTTTCCTCGAGGCACTATTCGATGTGGGGCCAATCGCAGAAGGAGGCTCTGGGGATTCCATACGTATGACGGCATGGTGCCCAACGGGATCTTTTAGAACCCTTTCCGGCGTCACACTCAAACAGGTCGCTGAGATGTCATCTGCGCCCACGCTCATGACCTCGGTTCCACTAGGGAATTCCGGGCACTTTTTCTCATCAAACTATAAGAATGAACTCATCGATTGGATAAACGGAAGATCCATTCCGGACAAGGTGACGGTTGGAGAGGGTGTGCCCAATGTCTCGCAATCCATCATTTTTCGACCTGCAGCGGCGCAACGTCCCGCTGACAATTGAAGGCCAATCGGATTTTATTCGCGACCATGACTCAACAGATTGAACTTGTCATCGCAACGAGAAACCCTGGGAAATTGAGGGAGATTGAAGGTTTTCTACAGGGTATTCCGGTCCAACTTTTTTCACTGTCGGAATTTGACCAAGTTCCCGACATTGCAGAAGATGGGGCAAGTTTCACCGAAAATGCTCTCAAAAAAGCCCGCATCGTGTGCGCGATCACAGGAAGATCGGCTCTCGCAGATGACTCAGGCCTCTGTGTTGATGCTCTTGATGGAAAACCCGGAATATATTCGGCCCGGTATGCAGGCGAAGAAGCCTCAGATCAGAAAAACCTACAGAAACTTCTCGAAGAAATGAAATCAGTCCCGCCCCGCGCCCGAACCGCACATTTTGTGTGCGTGCTCGCCTTGGTCGACCCAAACGGTCAGGAGAAGATATTTGAAGGGAGTTGCACGGGTACAATTATCACACGCTCCCGAGGAAACAACGGATTCGGATATGATCCCGTCTTTTTCTTCGAGCCTTTAGGGCTCACTTTTGCTCAAATGGACCCTGTGGTAAAGAGCACTGTCAGTCATCGCGGCAAAGCACTCAGACAGTTCGCGGCCTACATGAGGAGCGCTGCTGGGATGCACTTTTAGAATGGCGTGGCTCAGCAACCGACGATTGAATCCGACCAGTATGTGCCATTTTCCCCTTCCCACAAACAAACTTCGTCTTGACCGTTAATTTCGGTACGGGTACACTAACAGGGATCGCAACGGCTCTCAAAAGTTCTTAATTTCATCCATTGTCAAGGGGGTTACCATGACCAAAACTGAACTCATCTCCAGAGTTGCCAAGCAGGCTAACCTCACGAGGAGCCAGGCTGCAGCTACGCTCAAGTCCTTAGTGGCGGCCGTTCATGAGTCTCTTAAAGAGAATGGGGAGATCAGGATCTCAGAGTTGGGCACGTTCAGGGTCTCGGAGAGGAAAGCGAGGAAAGGAATTAATCCCAGAACCTTGGACAAGATGAACATCCCCGCAGTGAAATCAGTGAGATTCCGGTCGGCCAAGTCAATCAAGGACGCAATAAAGACTGGGGAGCAAAAGGAGTTGGCTCTCGACGTTCGCAGTAAAGTGCAAAAACTCTGCCGTAAAGGTGATGTGGAGTCAGGGTTTGACTTGGCCATGAAATCGTTGCTGGAGGCTGAGCGAGAATTTGGCAAGAACGGAGCGCGGACAGCGCAATGCGTGGTTACCCTAGCGGACGCGGCAATGTATCGGGAAAAGTATAATCTGGCCAGGGTGATGGATCGGAGGGCACTCTCTATACAGGAGAGAACTCAGGGCCCGTCTCACCCGGACGTGGTTCATTGCAAGACTGCTTTGGCCCGTTTAGTATAGGAATTTGGAGATCACTTAGATAATTGATTCAATCGACTATTCAGGGAGAGATTATGATGGTGAAGAAATCGGAGACTGGAGTGGCGGCAGGAACAAAGAAGGCAGCCCCTGGCGCCGGGGGCGCGTCCACAATCAAAGTCATTGATGGAGATAGGACACCCCATGATCAACTAATGAAGCTTCCAAAGGCTCAGATAATTAGACAAATGTCTATTCCCGATCATACGACGCGCTTCATTGTGGATGTGGATAATCAGACCAAACCGGGAAAAAGAATCATTGCTCTCATGGAGAGTCTTCGTGACGGGAATGCAACCACGACAAAGATTGTCACCGAGATTTTAGGTGCCTTGGCGAACGTGGTGGACAAGAAGCCAAATCCGGAGAAATGAATGGTTTTCTCAACATGAAACCCGCGGCTCGGAACAATTGGGACGAGTTCCAGATATGAGAAAGCTGTAGCTCAAACTGCTCGGGCAAATGAAATAGATCCTAATTTTGAGCAGAAAAACCGTGCCTGTCTTCTCGATAGCCCATGGAACCAACTGCTCACGGGTAAAACCGCGAGTGCGTAGGCAGGCCGTGAGTTACGAACCAAAATGTGTATCTATACGTGGAAAATTAAATACCCTGTCGAGACATCATAGATCGGCGAGATGGGACTTATTTCTCGAGTTCATAATGGTTTCATAAGATTCTTGGATTTGCCGAAATTTCTGGTTGGCAGCCTGGATCAGGTAGTTGGGCAACCCCTTGGGCAGGCTATCGACGTGGCAGTCCTTCACAAGAATTCTGTATCGTCGCTTACTATGGTCGTCAGAGTC
>JAUPKT010000363.1 GCA_030837305.1 Thermodesulfobacteriota bacterium | reverse complement strand
TGATGCCGAAGCGGTCTCGCAGAGGATTTGTGAGCAGCCCGCTGCGGGTTGTGGCTCCCACAAGAGTGAAAGGAGCAACATCCAATTTGATGGTACGTGCGCTCGGTCCTTGACCTATGATGATGTCGAGCTTGAAGTCCTCCATGGCAGGATAGAGTATCTCCTCCACCACAGGGGACAGACGATGTATTTCGTCAATAAAGAGGACATCCTGATTCTCCAGGTTGGTCAGAATTGCGGCAAGATCACCGGGTTTTTCTATGACCGGTCCGGATGTGGTGCGGATTTGAGCGCCCATCTCACGTGAGATAATGTGTGCCAGTGTAGTTTTTCCCAAACCGGGAGGTCCGTGAAAAAGAATGTGATCCATGGCTTCTCCACGGCGTTTGGCAGCCTCAATAAAGATGGCGAGATTTTCTTTGATTTTTTCTTGTCCCACATAGTCATTCAGCGTTCGAGGACGCAGGTTGCCCTCCGGCTCATCATCGCCGGTCAGACGACTGCCGGTTATAATACGATCCGCGTTCATTTCTTATCCTTAGATCAATCTCGTGCGTTACAGGCTTGGGGCGGCACTCTACCATATTTCACGATGATTGTTGAAAGTTCTGTTTATCCATGATAGTCAACTGTCACATATTGCACGGTGTCACGCAACAGGCGAGGCCGCCAAATGCATTCGGAGGGATAAGGGCATGTCAGGCCACAATAAATGGAGTACCATAAAGCATAAAAAGGGAGCGGTGGACGCCAAGCGGGGCAAGATTTTCTCGAAACTCATTAAGGAGATCGCCATTGCCGCTCGTGTCGGCGGTGGGGACCCGGACGGGAATCCTCGCTTGCGCACAGCAGTAAATGCTGCGAGAGCAGCAAACATGCCCAAGGATAACGTAGACCGGGCGATAAAAAGGGGCACCGGAGAGATTGCGGGGGTCTCTTACGAGGAGGTCGTTTACGAGGGATATGGTCCTGGGGGAGTGGCTGTGTTGGTGGAGGCATTGACGGACAACAAAAATAGAACCGTTGCAGAAATCCGACATATTTTTGACAAGTACAATGGGAATCTTGGCGAATCAGGCTGCGTGGCTTGGATATTCCAGAAGAAAGGGCTCATCGTCATCCCTGCCGCACAACTTCACGAAGACGAGGTGATGGAGTTGGCTCTTGAAGCCGGGGCCCAGGATGTCAGCCATGAGGGGGATACCTTCGAGATAACTACTGAACCGTCGGATTTGGAAACGGTGAGGAAAGCAATAGAAGACAAAGGATGGAAGATCGAATTGGCCGAGATCACCATGGTGCCTCAGAACAACGTAAAACTCGAAGGCAAAAAAGCGGAACAAATGCTGAAAATGATGGATACCCTCGACGACCATGATGATCTCCAAAAGGTTTTCGCCAACTTCGACATTTCAGATGAAGAAATGGAGAAGATATCAGCGTGATTGAAGGGACGGTTTGCCTCAAGACACATGGATCATAGGGGTGGATCCCGGAACCAATGCAACGGGTTACGGCATTATTCGGAAGTCAGGCGCCCGATCGACTTGCGTCGCCAGCGGCGTCATCCGTACATCTCCCAATTCCTCGCAATCCCAGAAACTTTGGCAGGTATACACAAAGCTTGACGAAATAGTACAACTGCAAAGACCGGATGTGATGGTTGTCGAATCCCTCTTCCACTTCAAGAACAGCCAAAGTCTCATTAAGATGAGTCAGATTCGGGGAGTTATTTTACTTCTGGGAGAAACCCATGGACTGGAGATATACGAGTATGCCCCTATGGAGATTAAGAAGGGAATCACAGGATACGGCGCCGCGGTCAAAGAACAGATGATCTTCATGATCTCCAAGGTGCTCGGCCTTGGAGACCTTCGATCCGCGGATGAAGCGGATGCCCTGGCCATTGCACTTTACCACTCCCATATATGCCGCCCTGGGTTGATGAATACATGATAGCCTCTCTCCGTGGAACAATCCTGAAAAAAGAGATCAACCGTCTCATCGTGGATGTGAGTGGGGTGGGATATGAGGTTGCGGTGTCTTTGAATACCATGGAGAGCCTCCCAGGCGAGGGTGACGTTTTTCTTCATATTTACACCGTCCTGCGGGAAAACTCTCTTGAACTCTACGGATTTCATGATAACGAAGAAAAAAGCTTGTTTGAATTGCTCATCTCCGTGAGCGGCATTGGTCCACGCACGTCCCTGTCGATTCTTTCAGGGGTTTCTCCCACAAATTTCCGTGATGCCGTCGTCAATGGAGACGTTCACCGTCTCACGAGGATACCGGGCATCGGCAAGAAGTCAGCGGAACGGATTCTCGTGGAACTGAAGGACAAGATGAAAAAGCTCGGTCTGCAGAGAGCTTCCGATACGGGGGTATCGACACCCTCAACCCTGGAGGAGGATGTGATTTCTTCCTTGGTGAATCTTGGATATAAGGAGAGACTGGCTGAGGCCACCGTCAAAAAGGTGCTCCACAACGCTAAACAGGAAATCACTCCTGCTGAGGCCGTGAAGCTGGCTCTCAAAGAATTGATGAAGTAGGCATACCACGATACCCGTTCCTGTGACAGCAATGCACAAGCCATGTTTTCCGGAGGTACTACCATGAGATTTCTTGTTATTGGAGGCGATGCCGCAGGCATGAGTGCTGCGTCCAAGGCCAAACGAAATCAAGCCGATATGAATGTGACCGTCCTGGAGACGACCACGGACGTCTCATACTCAGCCTGTGGCATGCCCTATAACATTGCCGACCACGGGCGAATCATGGATGATTTAGTGGTGCGAAAAGCCGAAGTGTTTCGGGCAAAACAGGGCATCGATCTGCTTCTTGGCCACCGGGCAACATCTGTGGATCCCATTGGTCATGCTGTGTCCGTTGCCGCCAATGATGGGAACCGGAAGGAATTCCCCTATGACAAGCTCCTCGTGGCCACTGGCGCTCGCCCCATAAGACCAGCGATCCCGGGCATAGATCTTCCCGGAGTGCATGTGCTCAAGAGCCTCGAGGATGGTCGCAAGATTAAGCATGACCTTACCTCTCGAGAAGTCAAGACAGCCATCATAGTGGGTATGGGCTATATTGGACTTGAGATGGCGGAAGCACTTCATGCGAGAGGTATCTCCGTCCACATGGTGGACCTTCTTCCCCGTGTCTTGCCGTGGCTCCCCCAGGACATGGCTGACATCGTCTCCAAGGAACTCACTGATCACGGGCTGGAATTGACGTTTGGCGCCAAGTTGACGGCCATTCAGGAGTCTCACGGACGTTTGCGAGCAGTTTTGGATCATGGCGAGATAGATGCGGATCTTGCACTCATTGCCATAGGAGTTATTCCCAATTCTGAGTTGGCGGCAGCCGCGGGACTTGCTCTTGGACCAAAGAACGCCATTGCAGTGGACAGGACCATGAAAACGTCGCACCCGGATATCTACGCAGCAGGAGACTGTGCAGACGCATTCCACATTGTAACGGGCAAGCGGGTGTGGATACCCCTCGCGCTAAGAGCCAACAGGGCCGGGTGGGCTGTGGCGGACAATGTTGCGGGAGCAGAAGTTAAACTCCCCGGCATTGCAGGTACAGCGGTATTCAAAGTGATGGGCCTGGAAGTAGCACGCACGGGCCTAAGTATCGAAGAAGCCCAGGAAGCCGGATTTGATGCCGTTGATACTGTAATCAAGAGCCGCTCGCGGGCCCACTCGCATCCGGGAAATCAAACCATTCATGTGAATCTGGCTGCAGACAAAGCAACCGGAAGACTTCTAGGGGGCAGCATGGTGGGACGAGAGGGGGCTGCCCATCGCATCGACGCTCTGGCGGTTGCTCTTCATGCCGGGATGACCGTTGACCAGTTTTTCCAGTGCGACTTCGCGTATGCACCACCGTTCGGTCCCGTGTGGGATCCGTTGCTTACTGCGGCAAATCAACTCCTGAAAAATCTCTGAAGTACATGGAAACTCAGAGAAAGACTATACATTAATATGCCTTTATTATTGTTTCATGTCGGTATGTTATAGTTATTGTCGTTTATTCTTGAAACAAGTTACTTTAACTTTTGTCATATACACAATCAGGGGAAAATGTCTTGCTGAAGCGCGGGATTTTGTCCTCGCATCAGTAGAAAAGAAAAAAGACGTGAGAGGATTCAGCGGTTATTATGAAATCAAGTTTAGTGAAATTTTTATGCAAGGATTGTTTCTCTACGTTTCTTTGTTTGATTCTTGTCCTATTGGTAGTGGCCTTTGTTACGATCACGTGCATCGCGGCTACTCACCGGACGAACGGTGCCGTGGTTGACAGTGCCGTCTCCCATCAGGCATTACAGACCACCAAGGAGTTGCTTAAGAAAAGAGACATTGAAATTGAAGAATGGTTACGTTCGAGAGAGCCATCCAGCCTTCCGGACATGATGTAATGGCTTTCAATCAGAAACCCCCTCGCTGTGAAACGAGCTTCAATGATGATTCATACGCTCCGAGATGTTCTCTCCAACGATTCTCACCTCATTAAGAGACGCTCACTTTGCCATCCCTCCCCTTTTGACGGATTTGACACATAACATTTTATCGCATAAGGTAACACAAAATACTTGACACCCCAAGCAGTAGCACGTAAATAAAAAACATACTAAGTCATCAATACCGTTCGGTCATGCCGGAATGAACTTCTGTGCATGGGCACCGCCCACAGGCATAGGGAGGCGGGCCATTTTTCACGTGTGACCTTTGATGGGAAGGATCTTGCCATGAGTGTCGTGAGAAGGGGGTCTCTCTTAGGATGTGTTTTCTGTGTCGCTTTCCTCTGTCTCGCCCCGCAGGGGGCTAGAGCCTGGGAATTCAAGATGGACGGCACGTTCAACTACATTTACGAATACTACGGGCAATTGGGGACACAGGGTTTCTTTGGGCCGTATAATGTGGATAGTAGTACAGGGACAACCTTGCTACCCGCGGGTGATTTCAGGGCCCTGAATGGCTGGTTTGGGCTTCAGGTTCGGGATCTTGTATCCGGGGCCGATGCGGCGAAGCATTACCAGAATCTACAATTGTATCCGGAGTTTCGACTGAACCCGGCCATTCGGTTTCATGGCAAATACCGCCTGGGCACGTATGGCGATCCCATCCGCTCTGAGTACATCACCAACACACGGCCCGGCATCGACGTCGCAGCATCTGACGGACAGTGGTCCATGTGGTGGGTCACCGCTCAGACGCCATGGGGCATCATGGTGGTCGGGAAGAGGCCCGAGGCCTTCGGGCTGGGACTGCACTACAACGGGTCCTATAACAACACCACTGAAGGCGT
>JAUPKT010000362.1 GCA_030837305.1 Thermodesulfobacteriota bacterium | reverse complement strand
CGGAACCGGCGGACGGTTCTGTTGCGGCAAGAGCCGTCAGTTTAGGAGAATCCCCAGAAAGCTGATCCAAATATTTTTGCTTGAGATCTTCGCTCCCTCCATGGAGGATAGGCAGCATGCCATCAGCTTGGGCTATGAGCAGCAACGCCGAGGATGCGCAGACTTTGCCGATTTCCTCCAAGATCATTGAGAAAATGAGGAAACCAAGCTCAACGCCGCCATACTGCGCCGGTAAGAGAGGGTTCAGCAGACCATTTTCAGCAAAGACATCCACGGCGTACTTCGGAAACCCGGCAGTCTCGTCCAACTCGGCTGCTTTGGGGGCAATTTCTCTTGCAGCTATTCGCTGGACCGTTTCTAGTATCATTTTTTGTTCGTCATCGATTTTGATCATTGTGAGACCTCCCTCACCACGTCTCGTTAGCATTTTCTTTTGCTGTTCAAATAGAGAACCCAACCTCCTTGAGAATTTCTCTTGCAATGACTATCCGCTGGATCTGGTTGGTTCCTTCAAAAATCTGTGTCAACTTGGCATCTCTGAACATGCGCTCCACTTGAAAATCTTTCATATATCCGTATCCGCCGAGGACTTGGACAGCGTCGGTGGTAATCTTCATGGCTGCGTCACCGGCGAAACACTTGGCCATTGAGGCGATCTTCGTGTTGGGCTTTCCATCGTCGAACAGGGCGGCAGCCCTATACGCAAGGCCCCGAGCCGCTTCAACAAGCATGGCGCTGTCCGCGATCATGCCTTGAATCATCTGGTGCTGGGCGAGGAATTTCCCAAAGGTTTTTCGTTCCGTGGAATATTTTATCATGGCTTGGAGTGCACCCTCAGCAATACCCAGTGCCTGGGCGGCAACAGCGGGTCTCGACATGTCGAAATCCTTCATGGCGAGCAAGAATCCCTTCCCTTCATGACCCAAGAGATTTGAGGCAGGCACTCTTACTTCGTCGAGAAAAACCTCCGTGGTGTTGGAGCCGCGCTGTCCGAGTTTGTTTTCTTTCCGACCAATCTTGACACCGGGTGTGTCCCGCTCGACGAGAAAGAATGACAGGCCCCTGTGTCTCTGCCCCTTTGAAGTCCTGGCCAACACCGAGTACAGAGAGGCTACACCTCCGTTTGTGGCAAAGCATTTTGTGCCCGTCAGCACATACTCGTTGCCATCCTTTACGGCCGTGGTGTTCAGCCCGGCAACATCTGATCCGGCTCCAGGTTCTGTCACAAGGTAAGCGACGAGGAGACGCTCTTCCTGTATGCGTGTCAATATTTTTTCTCGTAGTTGCGGCGAAAGACCGTGGACGAGGGGAAATGATCCCACGGCTTGGATGATCAAGAGCAGCGACGAGGCAGCGCAATAGCGAGCTAGCTCTTCCACTGCTATGCACAGCGCTGTGCCGACGTTCTTTTCAATGCCGCCGAATTCCGGCGGCAGAGTGATGGTCAACAATCCCAGATCCCAGCACAACGCTTCTACTTCTCTGTTGAACTCGCCAAGCTCATCTATGGATGCAGCGAGGGGGGCTACTTTTTCTTTGGCTGCCTTGTGAACAACCTCCCTCAGAATGCTCAGTTCCTCGGACTCTGTCGACGTATGGTGCATGGCAGTTCACTCCCTTTGAATAAATTCACTTGACGGAAAGGACGGGGCATGGTGCGTTGAGAATCACATGACGTGCGTTGGAACCGAAAATCATTTTTCCGACCGGCGAGACCTTCTTCACTCCCACAAAGATCTGATCAATTTCCTTTTCTTTGGCGAACTCCACGAGATCCTCCCCGGGCGTTACTCCATGCACCAGCAGGTGAGTCTCCGCCTCAATTCCGCTGTCAGCGAGGTTCCTCTTGGCATATTCCAGGCCCTCTTCCGCCTGCTCTATATCTCGAGGCGTAGTATCTTTTTCGCCGAATAGGGACGTGACGACGAAGATTTTTGCCTTGAAGGCCAAAGCATGTTTCTTGGCCAGGTCTAATGCGTCCTTGGATTGAGGTGATCCATCGTAGCCTACCAGAAATTTCATGATTATCGACTCCCCAGTTTCGCGAATTTTCGGGCTGATCACACTGCCAGGTATCTCCGAACAACCTCTTCGTTCGACCAAATATCCTGCAGCGTGCCCTCGTGAACAATAGTGCCTTTCTCAAGTATGTACCCATAATCGCAGACCTGTCTGCAAAACTTGAGGTTTTGATCGGCCAATAAAAGGGTCAAACCGTGCTCTCGTATTTCTTGAATGGTTTCCATGAGTTTTCTTACAATCAAGGGGGCCAATCCCTCAGACGGTTCGTCCAAGAGAACGAGCATGGGATTCATCATCAAGGCTCGACCGAGGCTCAGCATCTTCTTTTCCCCGCCCGAGAAGCTGGATCCTTTTTGCTTTCTCCGGTCCGCCAGTACAGGGAACAGTTTTTCCACCTTCTCTTGAGTCCAATAGCCAGCCCTTTTGCACACCCTGCGGGCGAGTTCGAGGTTTTCTTCACTGGTGAGATCGGGGAATATCCTCAGGTCATCAGGCATGTAGCCGACACCGCTTTTTGCAATTTGATACGGGGCTAATCGGGATATTTCTTTTCCCTCAAACCTGATGGTGCCGTTTCTTGGTGGCGTAAGACCAATGATGGAGCGAAGGGTTGTTGTTTTACCTGCGCCATTTCTTCCCAGAAGTGCAACCGACTGACCCTGTTGAACCTTCAGAGACACATTTTGAAGAACGTGGGAGGTGCCATAAAAGGTATTGATTTTGTCCAGTTCAAGCATTCTTATGCAACCTCCTCACCGAGATAAACTTCTCTCACCTCGGCATTATTCTGGACTTGGGCCGGGGTGCCGTCTCCTATGATATGTCCGCGGTGCACAACGATGACCCTTTCCGAGAGGGAAAAGACCACATCCATATCATGCTCAACGATGACAAAGGTCACGGCCTGTTCTTTTGCAAGGTCCCGGATATTTTTTAGCATCCTGGTCCGCTCCACCGGGTTCATGCCAGCCGTAGGTTCGTCCAATAAGAGCAGTGTCGGGTTAGCGGCCAAGGCCACCCCCACTTCGAGCAGCCTCCGGTCACCGTGGGAAAGTGCCGATGCCGACACATGGCTCTGTTCGAGTAATCCGATGCGGTCGAGCACTTTGTTTACTTCTTCCTGAACGGCTCCATCATTCCTCACGGATCGAAACAAGCTCCGAGACTTCCCTTTCACCGCCAGGACCGGTATGGCGATATTTTCGAATAAGGAAAGATTGTTGAAAACGTTTGCCACCTGAAAGGACCGACAGAGACCGAGTTTGACACGTCGGTCAATGGGTTCTCGAGTGATGTCTTGCCCCCGAAAGATGATTTCGCCCGAGTCCGGAGTGATAAAACCGGTGATCATGTTGATGAGGGTCGATTTACCTGCTCCATTGGCCCCTATTATGGATGCGAGGACTCCGGGAGACAGCGAAAGATTAAGGTTCCTTGCAGTCACTACATTTCCAAATGATTTGTTCAGATTTCGAATCTCAAGAAGAGAGCCGTCCATCATATTAAAAGTCTCCCATTCCCACGCGAGTAGTGGCAATGTCTCTCACGAGGGTGATCGGTTTAGCGTGAGAACCGTTGAAGGTATTGTTGCGTCGAGCCTACTATGCCTCCTCGAAAACCAAGAATTATGGCAAGCAGGATGAGCCCGAACCACAGCATCCAATTGT
>JAUPKT010000361.1 GCA_030837305.1 Thermodesulfobacteriota bacterium | reverse complement strand
GTGTGATATTGGCATCCTGTACTCTCTTTTTAGACGGTCTCCACAAAGGCTCCATTGCGAATCCTCCTTGCTAATAAAGCGAGCCGGCAACTTTGTCGAATTCCCGCGATTTTGGGGCCATCATCCCGGGTGTCCTTGCCACGAGCGGCTTATCAGGGCTCTTCAGTTTGAGGGGAAATGATTCATTCCGCCGCAACGTGCCAGGGGATGACGTCTTCTTTATTTGATCCAATTTGCCGGATATTTCTGTCCGGGTTGTTCACCAAGTTTTTCTTTTAGACGAGAGAGGCCCTTGCGTTTGAATTCGTCTCTCGGGGCCTTTGGGATTCGCCTATTGAGTATTGATTCCGAACGCAATCTCCGGCCTATGGTCTTTTCCAGCATGGTCCCCAGGTCCAGGAGACGATCGACATCAATTCCTGTGTCGATACCCATTTCGTCCATCATTACCACCATATCTTCTATGTTCTGCAAGCCCACAACGTTAGGATCCCTGTAGTAGTAGGCCCCGGTACCCGCAACAGGTACGCGGTCCAAGAAGTTGGCCGGCTGACCACCCAACCCTCCAAGGGTTGCTTCGAAAATTTCAATTCCTGCCTGAAGGGCAGCTAGGCAGTTTGCTGTTCCCCATCCCCTGGTGACATGAAAGTGTGCTATGTGGAGTTTCTTGTCCGGCATTGCCTCAAGCACCATGGAATAATACTTGTGCACTTGGTTTGGCGGGGCGCTGCCGTCATGATCAGCATGTTCAATGTCGTATGCGCCTATTTCCAGCCACTTTTGTGCAAATTCCACTGCATCTTCCAGTCTAGTGGGCCCGGAAATGGGCGATCCCCAGATGGTGGAGACGGTTCCGTTCATCTTGATTCCTACATCTTTTGCCTTCTGAATGCATCTTTCGGCTTCACTCCAGTAGTCCGGCAGGGTGGTTCCCGAGTTGGCAAAATGATGTTCCTCATCCGTTGACACCATCATCAATACCCTGTCAGGTCCCCAACCCTCCTTTTTCGCCATTATTGCTCTGTCCACGGCTTTCTCTCTAATGGTGATGGCGGTGAGGGTTATGTCGTCCCAATTGATCCCGGCCCGCGACAGCTTCTTGGAGTCTCTCAGTCGTTTAAGAAGCTCTTCGGCATCCTTAAATTGGGGCATCAATGCGGGATTGCCGAGATTTGTTACTTCGAGGTGTTTGATTCCGCACAGGATGAGTTCTTCAAGATAAAACAGTTTTGCATCGGTGGGTATCCAAATTTCCTCGTGCTGAAAACCGTCACGTACCGTTATGTCGTTGACTTGAACTTTGGTGGGGTATGTGAGTTCTCTTACCGCCATGCCGTAATTCCTCCTTGATATTACTCCCCCGTGTAAACGGGTTTTCTTTTTTCTCTGAATGCAGTGAGACCTTCGGTTCTATCTTTTGTGGGTATTGTGACAGCGTATGCGTTGGACTCGATGGCCAAACCGATGGGTAGACTTACCTCGAGGCCTTTATTGATTGCGTATTTGGCCTGGGCCAATGCTACCGGACCATTCTGAGAGATTTCAGTTGCGATTTCAAGGCTTCGATCGAGTAGTTTATCAGGTTCAACCACTTCCAGAAAGAGGCCGTAGTCCAATCCCTGGGCCGCAGATATTCTTCTCGCCCGCAATATCATCTCTTTGGCTCTCGCCAGACCCACCACTCTAGGCAGTCTTTGGGTCCCCCCTGCCCCAGGTATGATGGCAAGGCTGGTTTCGGTCAAGCCAACCACGGCGTTCGTGGAGGCCAGCCGGATGTCGCAGGCAAGGGCGAGTTCGAGTCCTCCTCCGAATGCGTAACCGTTTACGGCTGCGATTACCGGTTGAGGCAACTCTTCCACTGCCGTGAAAAGATTTCGAATAGTCTGGATATACAGTTTGACTTGATCGGGCGACATCCCCGCGCGCTCTTTGAGATCAGCCCCCGTACTAAATGCATTTTTGCCGTCAGTGGCGCCGATTATAATGACGGCCCGCACTGACCTGTCCAGCGCTATTTCGCCTACTGTTTCCCCAAGAAGGTTCAAGAGGGCCATGTTAAAACAGTTGAGCGCCTGTGGCCTATTTATAGTCAGAACCACAATACCCTCTTTCTTGTCTTTCAGGAGGCTTTGTTCATCGCTCATGTTTGTCATACCTCGTCACATCGATAAATTTTCCCCAGGATACTGAATTTGGTCCAAGATCTTGGTTTGTTACGATCCCACGTTATTCATGTCGGTCTGAGCCATCATGGTGAGCTGCGTTGTCAATTGCGATGACGCGTACCGTCCACCAATGGGAGTTATGCACAATGAGGACATCACTGTGCAACGAGACCGGCAGTCCTCCGCAACTAGTTCCTTGATTAAGCACGCGCTCGCGTGCCATGATGGGCCTTTGAATTTCTTCGTTAAAGAGACGCTCTCAGGAAAGAACTGCCCATTTGAGCCGTTGGTAACCGTACTGACCGTCCCAAGGGCTGTGGACGTATACGAGAGAAACCAACTCGTCTAGGGCTTACGATCACTGTGATCGTCTCTTCTTACCATTTTATGGGGGTTGATTTCAACAACTCATTGTGGTTGAAATTCTGGAGATTCTTTTTGAGAGCGAGGGAACTCGAACTCACTGAAAATATCCGTCATCCGGTTGAGTGGAGACTTGTCAAGGCAGCCTTCTGGTTTCCGCGTGCTTGGCTCCGTCTCCCCGAAGGGCATGCGCGCTCACGAGAGCAAACAACTATCTACGCTCTTTTGATGTGTGAGAAAAGCCATAGGCTTGCATTGACCATCAGGCACCTACGTCGTTCCGGTACAGCCGGCATATTGATCGACGCTTCTCGCTATCAATAAATCTTGACCTGTCACAGTCGATTAGATATGGTAGGCTATCTATTCCGTCATATAGGACGCCAGAAACAAAGAGTGACAGGTTGTCCTCATAATCTTCCTAGCGAGAACCTTTAACGGATAACTGGTTTGAAAACGTCAGACGTGCCAGCTTCGGCAGCAGATCGGGCAAAAGGGGATGCTGAATGTCGGAAGTCATACTAGAGGCTAAAAACGTCTTTCTCTCATTTCATGGGGTCGCTGCACTGACAAATGTCAGTTTCCAGGTGATGAAGGGTGAGATCTTCTCTATCATAGGCCCGAACGGTGCCGGGAAGACCTGTATGATGAACTGCATCAACGGGCTTTATCATCCGGGCAAAGGGAGCCTGCACTTCAAGGGCACTGACATCACAAAATTTTCGCCTCACAAGCGTGCGGCCATGGGGCTTTCGAGGACCTTCCAGAAGATTGAGTTATTCGGGGGCATGACAGTCCTCGACAACATTCGGTTGGGACGGCATCTTCGTTTGAAGTCGGGGATACTTAGTTCCAGCATTTACTGGGGAAAGACACGGCGAGAAGAAGAAGAGGCTCGCCGTTTTATTGAAGAAGAGACCATCGACTTATTGGAAATAGAAGCCGTGCGTAACGAAGTGACGGGCATGTTGCCGTATGGCATGCAGAAGAGAATCGAACTAGCACGGGCGCTTGCCCTGCAACCCGAGGTCATCTTGTTGGACGAACCTCTTGCTGGCTTGAATTTGGAAGAAGTTGAGGATATGGCGAGGTTCATAATAGACATCAACGAAGACAAGCGATGGAACATTACATGCGTTTTGGTAGAGCATGACATGGGTGTGGTTATGGACCTTTCCGACCGGGTCATGACTTTGAACTTCGGGGTCAAGATAGCCGATGGAACGCCTGCTGAGGTGCAAGAGAACCCAGAGGTTATAAAAGCCTATTTGGGTGAGGTGGAGGATCTTTATGTTAGCCGCAGATGAGAGAACCGCTGCCGGAGAGATAGTGATTACTAAGGATCTGACCTTGCCCAAACTGTTGGTGCAACAATGCCGTAAGTATGGGTCCGGGAAGGTCGCCATGCGTGAAAAGGAGTACGGCATTTGGAGACCAGTAACGTGGCAGCAGTACTTGGACAATGTTAAGTACATATCGTTGGGGCTCGTGAGCCTGGGCTTGGAGCCTCAGGACAAGGTCATCATGATTGGTGACAACAGGCCTCAAGCGCTGTGGACAGAGATGGCAGCCATGTGCGCAGGAGGCGTAGGGGTATGGCTCTTCCAGGACTGCCTTATGGAAGAGGTCAGATACATTGTTGACCATTCGGACTCCAAGTTTTACGTGGCAGAAGGTCAAGAAGAGGTTGACAAGGCCTTGGCTATCAAGGACCAGTGCCCGAAACTGAGCAAGATCATTTGGGACGATCCCAAAGGGCTCCGCCATTACGATGATCCTATGCTCATCGGTCTTGACGAGGTAATGAAGCTCGGACGTGAGAAAGAAGCTCAGGATCCCGGACTTTTTGATCGCCTCGTGGAAAAAGGTAAAGGAGACGATGTCTGCCTATTGTTTTATACCTCGGGGACGACATCATTGCCGAAAGGTGCGCTTTTAACGCATTACAACATGCTCACCATGGGGCAAAACCTCATGAGGGTTGATCCGTGCACGCCTGATGACGATTTCGTTTCTTATTTACCATTTGCCTGGATCGGCGAGCAAATGATGTCAATATCCTGCGGGTTGCAGGTCGGCTACACCATCAATTTTCCCGAGGAGCCTGAAACTTCTCAGCACAATGTGCGAGAGATCGGTCCGCATGTCATGTTTGCACCGCCGAGGCTTTACGAACAATTCACTCGGACCGTTCAGGTGAAGTATCTGGATGCCACCTGGCTCAAGCGACGGGTCTATGAAATCTGCATGAAGATTGGTTACCACATCGCTGATCTTAAATTTGACAAGAAGCCGATCCCAGCTCTTTGGAAACTCTTGGGATCCATTGCGGATGCTTGTCTTTTTTCGAAGGTTCGGGATCACTTGGGACTCAGCAAGGTGAGACACGCCTACACGGGCGGAGCCGCCATGGGCCCTGACCATTTCAGATTTTTCCATTCGATAGGAGTCAATCTCAAACAGATTTATGGGCAGACGGAGATCGCCGGCATTTCGGTGGTGCATCGCGACGGTGACATCAAGTTTGATACGGTGGGAACGCCAATTCCTGGTACCGAGGTCCGCCTAGGAGAAAACGACGAGATATTGTCCCGCAGTCCCTCGGTTTTCGTGGGATACTACAAGATGGCTGAAGAGACTGAAAAAACCCTCAAGGACGGTTGGCTGTATTCCGGAGACACCGGCTTCATAGACGAGGATGGGCATCTCGTTGTTTTTGACAGGACCAAGGATATCATGATCCTCAGTGACGGAAGAAAATTTTCTCCTCAATTTTTGGAGGCGCGACTCAAGTTCAGCCCGTATCTCAGGGATGCCCTCGTGGTAGGTCATCAGAGACCATTTACAACGGCTATACTTTGCATCGATTACAATACGGTTGGGAAATGGGCGGAGGATCACGGGATAAACTACACGAGTTACACCGAACTGTCTCAGTTGCCCCAGATTTATGACTTGGTGGAGGGACCGCTGAGAGAGGTGAATCGTTCCTTGCCGGACAGTGCCCGGATCAGGCGATTCGCCAATCTGTACAAAGAGTTTGATGCGGACGACGATGAGTTGACCAGGACAAGAAAGATTCGAAGAGCATTTGTGGAGAATCGCTATAAGGACATTATTGAGGCGCTTTACACGGATGATGACATGATGCACATGGAGACCAACATCACCTATGAGGATGGGCGTGTGGTGGAGATAAAAGCTGATATTAGGCTTCAGGGAGTGCGAGACGGAGGGAAAAAGTAATGGACCTCTTTTTGCAACTCGTCATAACGGGAGTGATGCTTGGATCCGTCTTCGCATTGGTGGCATTGGGATGGGTCCTTATTTACAAATGTTCGGGAGTTCTGAATTTGGCAATGGGGGAACTGACCCTGATCGGGGGCTATGTCTGCCTGGGTTTGTATCAGAGGTTTGTTGTCTCCATGCCCGTGACTTATGCATTCGTCCTGGCTCTCATAGGTACGCTTTTCGTGGGGTTCGTTCTCGGACTGCTGACGGAAAGAATTTTCCTGAGGAAGATGATTGGGGAGCCTATCCTTGCCGTTATTATGGTGACGGTGGGTTTATCCTTCTTCTTCAAAGGCATGGTGTTCATAATATGGGATACCGACACTCAGGTGTTCCTCCCACGTGTCTTCTCAATTGAGCCGATCATGCTATTTCGATTAGCTATCGGTGAAGTCTATTTGTGGAGTTTCATCGCGGCACTGATACTCATGGCCATCTTTGTATGCTTCTTCAAGTTTACACGGTGGGGGCTTTCCATGCAGGCCTGTGCAGATGATGAAATGGCTGCATTATCCCTGGGCGTGAGCGCAAAGTTCGTTTATGCGTTAGCGTGGGCCATTGCTTTCATGGCCGCCGGAGTCGGCGGGACTCTGCTCGGAAACATCAACGGCCTTAATTATTCAGTAAGTCACCTAGGTCTGCTGGTCCTGCCCGTTGTCGTCTTTGGCGGATTGAACTCTGTACCGGGGGCAATCGTTGGCGGCATAACAATTGGGGTGCTTCAAAACCTTGCCGGGGGCTATCTCGATTATTATTTCCCTGGCGGTATCAAGGAGACTGCGCCGTTCATTTTCATGGTAGTTTTCCTCCTGTTCAAGCCGTACGGGCTTTGGGGTTGGGAGCGCATAGAAAGGGTCTAGCTGATGAGTTATCTGCCGTGTGGTACCTATTTTGAGTCTTATCAGGATGATCAGAAGTGGTGGCGGACACCATTTATCAAGGGCAAGATGGTTTTCATGGTTATTGCGCTTGCCGTGTTGCCATTTGTGGTGGGGACCCAGTGGCTGAGCGTGGCATACACCATCAACTACTATATCCTTGCCGCGCTTGGCGTCCAGTTGCTTATTGGATATTGCGGTCAGATAACTCTCGGGCATGCGGCATTTGTGGCAGTTGGGGGGTATACAAGCGCCATGATGGTGCTTTTCGTCCCATGGCCGCAATGGATGGTGGACTGGGGTTTAGCGTATCCCATAAGCATTATATGTGCAGGTTTTGCCGCCGCACTTTGGTCCGTCTTGTTTGGTTTACCCTCTGCAAGAGTCAAAGGTTTCTATTTGATCATGACCACCATGGCTGCACAGTGGATAACCGTACCTCTGGTCATCACTCAATATGTGAGTCAGATCGGCGGCCGTGGACAGTCGTTTTCTCTTCCGCCCGGGGTTATAAAGATAGGGCCATGGACAATCGATTCAGATGAGAAGATCTATTATTTTTCGATTATTTTGGTTCTTATCTGCCTCGTGGCCATGGGAAACCATTTACGATCCAAGGCCGGGCGAGCATGGATCGCCATAAGAGACAATGACATTGCAGCCGAGACCATGGGAGTGAACATCGTCGGATATAAGCTCCTGGCATTCTTTGTGGCGGGCTTTTTTGCAGGAATTGCCGGCGCATTCTACATAAGTGCGTTGTTTTTCGTGAGCCCGGAGCATTACGAGTGGTTTTACTCTCTGTTGTGGGTCGGTATAATTCTCATTGGAGGTGTAGGGAGTATACAGGGACTCGTTTTCGGGTCCGTTTTTGTGGTAATGGTTTTCAAGCTATTGGAATTGGGAGTATTGGGTCTCAGTGACATTCTCATGACGTCCTACCCGGAACTTGGCTGGATGACTACAAAATTAATCTTTTTCAAGGAATCGGCATTTGGCTTGGCAATCATCTTCTTCTTGATCTACGAGCCCAACGGGTTGAGCTATCGGTATTGGCAACTGAAAAACTACTTTAACCTATGGCCTTTCTCGTATACCGGCAAGTAATAGTGCCGAGTCGGCACATTGGATAGTCGTACCTAGAGAAAGGAGGAAACAGCGGACAGGACGGCCTCTCTTTCACCATTATGGAGTGCATGTCAAAACTACAAACTGGAGGTTCAGATGAGTAAAGTGTTGTTGCTAATGGTCGTGGCTCTCACACTGATCTTGACGCCGGCATTTGCTGCGGACGAGATTAGGGTCGGATCGATTAATGATTTGACGGGCGCCACCTCGGATGTGGGCAAAGACGCTGCTTTAGGCGTACGGGAGTGCGTCACGTTCATCAACGACAGTGGAGGAATCAACGGAAAAAAGATCAAGCTTTTTCTCTACGACTACGGATACCGGGTTCCTGAGGCAATAACTATTTATAAGCGGTTCCGTGACCAGGACAAGATACAGCTCCTGCTGCAGTGGGGAACAGGCGACACAGAGGCGCTCTCCCCGACCGTAAACAAGGACCAGATGGTTACGATCTCCGATTCACTCTCAGGCCATCTTTGCGATCCCAAGAAGACTCCGTACAATTTCATCTATAGCACAGACTATTCAACGAATGCTCGCGCAGCTCTGAGTTCGTGGTATGATAAGGTGTGGCTCAAGAGTGACAAGTGGAAGAAAGAGCGGGAAGCCGGCAAGAAACCAAAACTCGTTTGTTTCTATATGTTCGCCTCACCTTATGCGAGTGCTCCCATTAAGGCCATCAAGGATCAGGCGGCGATTCTTGGTATCGAAGTCGCCAAAGATCAGGACGTTGCATTAACGGCATTAGATGCGAAGAGTCAAGTGCTTGCGGCCAAAGGAGAGGGAGCGACGGTCATTTGGCACGGGAATACGACCATGTCCGTGGCAACCGCAGTAAAGGATGCGTACGCCCTTAAACTGGAAGCAGATCATATTATTAATAACTGGGGATTCGACATGAACCTTGTCAGGATGACGCAACAAGCCGGCGAAGGGGTCATAGGCGCAGCTTCTTGTGCATTTTTCGGCATGGATGTTCCCATGATGGACAAGATCGTCGAATACGCAAAGAAGGTAAATCCAGGAGTTCCTGCCGAAAAAAGAGACGTCCGTACGGTGCAAGGATGGCTAAAGGTTTCACTTGGCGCTGCGGGATTAGCGGGAGCGGACAAGAAGGGAAAAATAGACGGACCGACTATCAAGGCTGCACTCGAGTCCCTCAAGGACTGGTATCCATTTGACACCAAGAACGCATTAGGGGTTGGTCCATATACCATTACTGATACGGATCACAGACCAACGCCGGTAGCGTCTCTTTACACCATCAAGGATGGGAAAATCGTGCTGTTTGACAAGATCAACATGAAAGAAAAGTTCGGAGCTGAGAAATGGGCAAGCTGGCTGGGCTGGTAATTCTGGTAGACGAAGTGTCTGCCTGAGCCCACGTCCCGTTGTCTCAGACGGGATAAAGCACGGCCGATAAGGGAGAAGGTTGTGGCTGAGAATAGCAGTATCTTGAAAATCAACAACATAGAAGTGAGATACCACGAGGTAATACTGGTGCTCAAGGGCGTGTCGATTCAAGTGCCTGCGGGTGGTATCGTGGCACTGCTGGGAGCAAATGGCGCGGGGAAAAGCACGACACTCAAAGCCATTTCCGGATTGCTCAATCATGAAGAAGGTGAAGTCACGGACGGCGGAATCGAATTCATGGGTGAGCAAATACACAAGCTACCCGCAGAGGAGATATCAAAGAGAGGCATTTTTCAGATAATCGAGGGACGTCGAGTATTTGAACATCTCACTGTTGAAGAAAATCTGCTCGTGGGAGGGCACTTGAGGCCTTCGGGTCTCAAAGAGCGACTGGCGATGGTCTACCATTATTTTCCTCGGCTGAAGGACCGGAGAAACATTATGGCGGGCTTCGTGAGTGGAGGCGAGCAGCAGATGTGCGTCATTGGTCGTGCGATGATGGCTCAACCGAAACTGATGTTGTTGGATGAGCCTTCCATGGGACTGGCCCCACTGCTTATCAAAGAGATTTTTGAGATTATTCAGCGCCTCAATCAGGAAGAAAAGATACCCATCTTATTGGTAGAGCAGAATGTGAAACTGGCATTAACGGTTGCTCCCCACGCCTACGTTATGGAGAACGGTCGAATAGTCATGGACGATACGTCTGAGAAGCTGAAAGAGAACCCGGACATACGGGACTTTTATCTTGGACTGACTGACGTAGGCGGAAGGAAGAGTTTCAGAGACGTTAAACATTACAAGAGACGCAAACGTTGGTTAACCTGATAGCCCAAGTAGGGCAAAGGAGGTAAAATGAAAAAGGCGCTTACGATCTCTGCGGCTTTTTTCGTACTCGTAGGTTTTTGTGTTCTACCGGCCCTGGCCATAGAAGCCCCTGTGATCACCCTTGAAAGAATAGAGGTGGCAAGTATACAACCATTTTACGTAAAACCGAGGATAGGTTTCAAGAGTGCTGAAGAGCCTGGCAAAGAAGAGACGTATGGCTTTAGCAGCACACTGAGCCTCGCCTATATATTCAACATCAAGAACCCTAACAAAGAGGCCATTCTCTTAGACGAGCTTCAGTTTACGACAGACTTCGAGGGATTTGATGTCAACACGGTCATGGCTTACGAAGATTCTTGGATTCCGGGGGGAAAAACAAACCAAGTGAGGGTCGTCGTTATCAACGAGGCCTTTCCCACGATCGTCAGTTTGATGGTGGGTGCCGAGCATGCTGCGAGGATCGCCGAAATGAAGACCTCGGCGGGTGCACTAGTAGGCAAGTGGTGGAAAGACATCCCTGATTTTTCTTTTCCTATTGGCATTACAAATGGTACAGCCGTGTTCAAAGATGAAAAGGGAAAAGAAGTCAGAGCTGTATTTACCGGGAAATTTGGCAAGAAGTAGAGACTAGCTTTGACGGCCTGCGAGGATGCATTAGGCCGACAGGTTTCAGGACTAGAAGAGCGTGTGGGCATGGGTAAGTTGTTTAACGAATCCGTGCCTACACCATTGTGTTTAAGCGATGGTGCGACTGTCAGGAGACGCATTCGTTACAGGTAACTACGTGTCAATTAATGGGCATTGGTTATATCCTCCCATGTATGGATGACGAGCTTGCCGGGACTGAAATGGACCAGAAGCAAGTTCACCATTCTTGTGATTCGTTATCTCGCCATTACTACCGCACATGACCCTTTCCAGCAACAATTCCGATGACGAGTTGGCAACGGTGACGGGAGAACTCGATAAACTGAGAGTTCGAATCAGGCACCACGACTACCTCTATTACGTTCTGGACTCTCCTGAGATCACCGATTCTGATTATGACCGGCTTTATCGGCGTCTGGAAGATTTGGAAAAACAGTATCCCGATCTCATAACACCTGACTCTCCAACTCAGAGAGTTGGAGGAGTCCCCGCAGAGAAGTTTAACCAGGTACGTCATTCTGAACCGATGTTGTCTCTTGCCAACATATTCTCTGAGCAAGAGTTCGTTGATTTTGACGCCAGGAGTCGCAAGGCATTGGGAATATCGGACGAGCTGTCGTACGTAGTCGAACCGAAGCTCGACGGGGTGGCAATAGAGCTTGTTTACAACGAGGGCGTCTTGGTTTCGGGCTCAACGCGTGGAGACGGTGTAACTGGGGAAGATGTCACCCCTAATCTTCGAACGATCAGAACGATTCCGTTACGGCTGGTCGGAGTAGGGGCCGGACTTTCTGTTGTTGAGATTCGTGGCGAGATATTCATGACCAGGTCTGACTTTGATGCATTGAATCAGGAGAGGGATGAGCTTGGCCTGCCTTCATTCGCTAATCCAAGGAATGCTACAGCCGGATCCCTGAGACAACTTGACCCAAAGATTACCGCCGGCAGAGGTCTCAAATTCTTGGCCCATAGTGTAGGACGGATTGACGGTGGTTTGCCGGAAACCCATTGGGATCTGCTCGGCTATCTCGAAGAGATGGGGATTCCTGTGAACAAAATGCATTCAAAATGGTGCAAAGGACACAAGGAGACGTTAGATCATTATCGCTCTCTTCATGATATTCGCCCTCGGCTTCCCTATGAAATAGATGGAGCGGTAGTAAAGGTGGATTCACTGGAGTTCCAGAAACAGCTCGGTTTCAAGACTCGGTCTCCGCGCTGGGCCGTCGCCTTTAAGTTCGAGCCCCTTCAGGCTGTGACCCGTGTTATTCGGATAGATATAGGAGTTGGAAGAACCGGAAGCCTCACGCCGGTAGCCATTATGGAGCCTGTTCAGGTGGGGGGAGTTACGGTAAGCAGGGCAACGTTGCACAATCAGGACGAGATAGATCGTAAGGACATTCGGGAAAGAGATAGTGTCCTCATTCAGCGAGCAGGCGACGTCATACCTGAGGTAGTGAGAGTGCTTACGGAATTTAGATTACCCGACAGTCGGCCGTACCGAATTCCTGACCATTGCCCCGTCTGTCAGTCCCTGGCCGTTCGATTGGAAGGCCAGGCCGTCAAAAGGTGCCAGAACATTTCATGCCCGGCTCGCCTCAAAGAAACCATTAAGCATTTTGCCTCCCGAAATGCACTTGATATCGAAGGACTAGGGGATAAACTAATATCTTTGCTGGTGGATGACGGGTTGGTTACGAGCCCGGCGGATTTGTATGTTCTGCAATTGTCGGACTTGATGGGCCTCCCGAGAATGGCAGAAAAATCTGCGTCGAAGCTTCTTGGTTCCATTCAGAGGTCACGAGTCGTCTCGGCAGATCGGTTTCTCTATGGTCTGGGCATTCCCTTGGTTGGAGAATTTGTTGCCCGCACTCTAGTGGAAGCCCTGGGGTCTGTAGAGCGTGTCATGGAGGCTGAAGCGGAGGAAATGGAACGGATATTCGGCATAGGGCCCGAGGTGGCCACGAGCGTCGAGACTTTTTTTCAAGAGTCCCGCAATCGCACTATGATCGCAAAATTACTAAAAGCCGTGGTGATCCCCTCGCAGACGAGGGATCTGAGAAACTTCGTGGAAAAACCATTGCAGGGCAAGTCATTCGTCTTCACTGGAACATTGTCTTTACCGCGCTCGGAGGCCAAGGCTCGTGTGGAACGCATGGGGGGTAGGGTTGCCGGAAGCGTTTCAAGTCGTACCGATTATGTTGTTAAGGGAGAGGACCCGGGATCAAAGCTTGATCGTGCCTCGGAATTGGGAATCCGGACCATTTCTGAAGACCAATTCCTGGAACTCACAGAATGAGCTTGTGGGTCTCGCAGGAGAGTCTGTTCCAGGTCGTTATAGTCATCTCAGGAGTGTCGGCTTCATGACCATTCGGAAAAGGGTTCTTGTGTCAGGCCTTGTGCAGGGAGTATGCTTCAGGGCATACACAAGAGATACAGCCAAGAGACTGGGTGTTACCGGGTGGGTGAGAAACCTTCCGGATGGAACTGTTGAGGCGGTGGTGCAGGGAGAGCCTGCAATCATTCAATCAATTCTGGAATGGTTTCATGAAGGTCCACCTTACAGCAGGGTTGATAGAGTGTTGGTGAGAGATGAACCGCCTCGGGAAGAGTTCGTTGATTTTGACATAAGGTATGGTCCGGGAGCAGGGTGGTTATGATTTCCATTCGGTACGCGCTCTGCCTCACACTTGCCCTGAGCGTCTGGCTGATTACAGTCGAGGCAGGAAATGCAACTTTGACAAGGGAAACTGATTGTCCTCCCATTATTATTG
>JAUPKT010000360.1 GCA_030837305.1 Thermodesulfobacteriota bacterium | reverse complement strand
GGTGAAGAATCGACGTTTCTCATAAAACCGGATTCTCCCCTCTTCCGCTATCTCTATTCCGCCACAGGGAAGCATGTGCCAAACTGATGAGGACTTCACCCAGCTGTTCACGCGTTCCCATCTGTGAAAAGTAGAAGTTGCGTCGTCTTGACCGAGTGATCATTTTCATCTATGACAAGTCCGTCACCTAGGTGAAGCGAAAGGTACCAAAACCATCAATGAAAGCATTATTAGTATATCCGGCCATTCCTGACACGTTTTGGAGTTTCAAGCATATTTTGAAGTTTGTGAGAAAGAGAGCTGCTCACGTTCCCCTCGGCCTCTTGACGGTGGCTGGATTGTTGCCGCGCTCATGGGATATTCGATTAATTGATATGAACGTCGAACCGCTCACTGATGAATCGATATTGTGGTCCGACATCGTATTTATGGGAGCCATGGTGGTTCAAAAGGAATCTGTGAGCGAAACCGTAGACAGAGTGAAGGCTCTGGGCAGAAAGCTCGTAGCCGGAGGGCCTCTCTTTTCAAGCGCGGAAGAGTCATACGAAGCCATAGATTATCTTGTACTCAACGAAGCGGAAATTACCCTGCCCATGTTTCTCAAAGATCTCGAATTGGAGAACCCGAAACACATTTACAGGACCTCTGAGAAACCGGACATCACGAAAACCCCCCTGCCCCGGTGGGATCTTATCAATATGAATTATTACGTCTCCATGTCGGTCCAGTATTCCCGTGGATGCCCATTCGACTGCGAGTTCTGTGACATCGTGAACCTCAATGGTCGGAAACCTCGGGTCAAGTCCAGTGAACAGATGCTTACGGAGTTTCAAACTCTGTACGATCGTGGATGGCGAGGTAGACTCTTTATCGTGGACGACAATTTCATAGGAAATAAAGTCAAAGTCAAAGCCTTCTTGAAGACCTTGATACCGTGGCAGGAACAAAGAAAGTTTCCTTTTTCGCTTTACACAGAAGCGTCTGTCAATCTCGCTCAGGACCAAGAACTCATGGAGCTTATGACAGCGGCCGGCTTCGATTCCGTTTTCTTAGGATTGGAAACACCGGAGGAGGAATGCCTCGCGGAGTGTGGAAAGCACCAAAATCGATCCATAGATCTCATGGAGGCTGTGAAAACCATCCAAAGAAACGGCATGGAGGTCATGGGTGGTTTCATTATAGGTTTTGATAATGATCCACCAAATATTTTTGAGAGACAAATACGTTTCATCCAAAACAGCGGGGTAGTGAAGGCCATGATAGGACTTCTCAACGCTATCCCGGGCACGCGTCTCTATCAACGCCTGGCGGAAGAAGGGCGACTCCTAAAGGATTGTACCGGAGACAACTGCGACGGTTCGTTGAATTTTATTCCGAAAATGGATGCACAAAAACTAAGAGAAGGCTATCAGGCGGTTCTTGATTATCTCTATTCTCCCAAGGAATACTATGCCAGAGTGCTGGCGTTCTTGGAGGATTACAGGCCGGTGCGCCGAAAAAGGATGCACAAGTCCGACGTCATGGCTTTCTTCAAGTCCATAGTGTATCTGGGCATCTTGGACAAAGGCATCAGCAAGTTCTACTATTGGAAGCTGCTCATCAAAGCGTTTCTTTTTCACCGGGACTCTTTTGGCGAAGCAGTATCCAGCGCAATTTTCGGGTATCATTTCAGAAAGCTGCTGAGACGGGGCGCGCCGTGTGACTCCGTGAATGCCGTGCCCCCCCGTGATTGAGAAACTGGTGTTGGTGCAAAAAGAAGCCCGACGGACCAGACAAAAAGGGTATGGCTCCCAGCAAGGAGGATACGGTAGTTCCGCCGGGCGATTGCAAGGCTAGCCCTGTCATCATAGCGTGTACGACAGATCGTGTCAAGAACTTCCCGAAATTCCCCAATCGCGGGCGGCTAAAAAAATCGAGACGTCCAAAACCCTCATAAGACTTGGATCAGCGCTCCCCATTCCTACAGGTTTGACCTACCTAAAATTTCTAGTTGACACAATGCGCTCATAAAAGTAATAAAAAAGGTTCAACTTCGATCGTCTGAACTGTGCGTTTATCCGTTGGCGTTAACAAGAGCGTCCTGATCTGCGGTGGAAATTCGATTTCTCACACTGATCAGCCGGTAAGTGAGAAGCGAATAATGCAAGGACGCGCGGCCGCACGCCTTCGCGGTCAACAAGACGAATTTGGTAAAGTGGTCTCGTGTGAGAAAAAATTTTTGGGAACCTTACCCGTCGCAAGAGAACTTAATAAACATTATCTCAATTAGGAGTGAGTTATGCTACTGATGGAAGGCTCCAGAGTCCGTATGACCCCGGAAAACATTCACAACATGCTCAAGCAGGGTCTTTCATTCAAGGAGATAGCGGCGCGCTGTGAAGTTTTTGAAGATGCCATCGACGCGTCCCTTGTGCGATGGTTGAATCAGAACCGCTGGCCCATTGAAGATGACGTTGTTGCTGCCTGATCTTACTCCGGCCTAAGCCACACCTCGGTCAAGTCAGCATTCCACCAACGACAGACTCTGCATAAACACATCTATTTCTTTGTTGCCGATCACGGGGGAAAGTTATATAAACCGTCCCGACCTACGGGATGGTTTTCTCCGTGAGAGGTACACGGTATGAAGCTGCGAAAAATTCTCGTTTGCTGTATCCTGGCAACCGCGTTCTCCCTCTGGACATTTGCCCCATCCAATGCGGATGACAAATTTACTCTGATTCCTGATTCGCGATTCCTTTTCGGCATGGAGTGGGGCTACGTTTGGCTTCATGGAGACATGGTGATTCCCGCAGGCGGCCGTCCCGGCTCCGGCTCACGGGTTGATACTTCAAACCTGGGCATCGATCAAACGGAGTCCGTGCTCGTCTTCCTCAGGGGAAATATTCTGAGGAATCACCTCGTTCAGGCAGATTTTCTGAACCTGTCACCCAGCGGCCTGAAAAGAATTCAGGCTCCGTTCGTCTTCCAGAATCGATCATATTCGGAGGATACATCGCTGGAAACGAAACTGGACGTGAGTTGGTTTAGACTTGCCTACGGTTACAAGCTGTATGAAATAGCCTCGTCGTTTCTCGCCCCAAGAATAGGAATTCATCATGTGCGGCTTGTTGCCACGATTAACGGTGAGACCAAAGATGAGATGTTATACTCCAATACTCGGAGACTCGATGGAACATTTCCAGTCATCGGTTTGGAAGCGCGCCATTTTTTTCCCCTTGGCCTGGATTTGGCTGTTGAACTTGAAGGCATCCATCTGATCACGCGGGGTTTTCTCACCTTGCTTACCATCACCGGCGGTTGGGAGGTTCACCCGGACGTCATGCTCACTCTCGGCATCACGTCGAGACTGTGTAATTGGACGGAGGACAACCAACCTCTCAATAATGAGTGGTCTCTCAGCGTAATCGGTCTCTCGGGGGGAGTTTCCTTCGGGTTTTAGATGTACCGACGAACCGGAAGGTTAACTCATCGACCGTGAATATGGGGGGCGCGTTGGTCAATTAGACTGAGATTGGCGTATGGCGGGCCGAAATATCGGTCCTGCAAGCCTTTGGTCTTCCCTCTTGGCAACGTATCGCACATATAAACGCTGCATGTGGTTTACCAGGCCAGGATGGTCGTTGAGTACTTCGGGGAAACAAATCGAATTGTACGAAATGTCGAGAGAGGTGTACAATTTCCTGTCCAAATCGAGGAATCGCTCCTCCTTGGTATAATTCGGGTCGTAGATCTTAAGAGAATTTCTTTCCGGTACCCACTCGTAGGCAAGCACCGCATGGAGAACAGCACCTTGCGATCCCTTATTCATCAGAAGCACAATCTGAGGATCCCCACCCAATAAGCCGAGCAAGAATCGTCTAAAAGACTCCGACGGCTTGGAATGGTTCAAATTACAGTAGTCTGCCTGTATCTTAATCAAGTTGCGACTATAGAATTCCTGGAGTTCCCTTGCAATGCGCTGCTGAGCAATGGGTGAGACTACTTTGCGGAGAGGCGGCGCACTTTCCTTACTCAAATAATACCACCGTGAAAATGCAACCATGGCAAAACAATATCCGGGAGCATTGGAGATGGAAAAAGAGTCTTCGCCGATCCTGAAATTGGCTTGGACTTGAGATCCAGCCACTCCCAAACCAAGAAACAATCCACATCCTACCAAGGCTGCCCATCTGGCCAGCCGAACAAAAAATTGGCCCGTCATATATCCATTCCCCGGCCATGATACTGAATATTTATGCCTATTATATCAGATTAGCCAGGGAATGACAACAACGGGTTTATAACATGCCAAGTAAAGACAAAGCATTACTGAGACGGTGCTCGCAATGACGAGCCATTGGGCACGTCATTGCGAGTTGAGGGAAGGGGTCTCCGGCTGGTTCAAGACATTGTTTTTGTTGCCGTATCATAAAAAGCCTTTGACCAGATTGTCCCAACCCAGATCTTTGAACGACCCATACACATCCGGGATTGGCTCACCACCTGTGGCCGCCGCTGCGGCGGGATCGTCTGCTATGAGGGAAAGAAGACGCTCTCCTTCGGATTCGATAAACTTCACACTTTCGATCCCAAAAGTGAGTTCCTTCAGCTCGGATCTCAGCTCAAAGGGGTCGATGAGCATCACCCATCCTGAGCAGTACGGGTCTCGATTGGTGGTCACCGGGCTGTCCAGGAGTTTCTGGTTCACAGCCGTTACTACTCCCGTTAAGGGTGCCTTGACGCCGACCTCGTGACTTTCTCGGGACATGATGAATGATTCCTCTGCAAACGTGAACCGGGTCCCTAGTGAAGGAAGTCTGAATTTGTCAGCCTTTCCCACAAGACGATTCCCGAAATCGTCGAGCCCTATCCGTACTCGTCCCCCATATTCGATCCTCGCCCAGCCATGATTCCTATGGATGTAGTAATCCCTGGGAACCCGGAAACCATGGGCGTTCATGTACTGGGGCGGGCCAAACATGGTATGGTCTGCTTCCAAAGTGTCTTCCAGCATTTGATCGTATGGACACCTGGCGCAGTCATAGGCGTTTGCGCACTTCTTGTAAGCCGGAGCTCCTCCAGTAAGAGCGTGACGGCATCGCAAATCATGGCTGCCCTTGCGGAACATCACGGACTGCCATTTCTCATCGGTTTCTTCTTTGGCGAGTTTCTTTCCCATTGCCTTGTCGAATGCACACTTGGTGCAGTCGAAGGCATTGTCGCAATATTTGACCGGCACTATCTTGGCTTTCATCCAAACACATTCTCTGTCCGAGAAGTTGAAGGTGGTTGGACCGCCTCTTGGTTTATCCGCAGTTGCCATGTTCGTCTCCTTTGTATTGTGTTTCGTGTGAAGAGAATTCGCTCTTTTTGCTATAATGATTTGGGTTCGATGATCGTGTTCACGCTGCGAGCGATGCCCTTACAGGCTGAGGCGCGATGATAGCCACTTGGTCCAAGTCTTCGAGCATTTGGTCGTAGGGGCATCTTGCACATTCGTAGGAATAAGCGCACAATTTTCCCGCCGGTGCATGTCCGGTAACGGCATGCCTACACTTGCCTTGTCTCGATGTGAGTTCGACAACTCTCCAAGTTTCTCTGCTTTCCATGACGGGCCTCCTTGTATGGTTTATCGTAAGCGATGTCTTCCTTTGATTCGTGGGACTTTCTCGTTCCCTCTTTTCGTCTCTCTTGCCCAAATGGGTAAGCATGTACCGTGCCATGTTGGTTGATTGCTCTCACCTGCTTGATATCGCTTGGTTTTAATTGTCAGGGAGAGAAGAATGTTGTGCACCGGGACTTGTGGGAGAACACACCACTGAGGAAGCACATTCAACCGAAGTGGATGATACTTTATTGAATTTATTAATCTTTGATACAGTGTTGAGAAAAACGACAGCGGTGTGGCGTTATGCCACAACTCTTGACAATATGGTTTTGGCGGCAAGAGGCTCGACCGCATCGAGTGCTTCTCTATAGTTCTGTCGGAATGAGACCGAAATCGAAGAGAGGATACCTTGAACGAACTCGTTTACGACGAGGGCACCATGACTGAGAGAAATCGGCACTGGCCCTTGCTTTGTCATGCCGGACTGGATCCGGCATCCAGGAATC
>JAUPKT010000359.1 GCA_030837305.1 Thermodesulfobacteriota bacterium | reverse complement strand
TCTTGATTATCCTTAATCTTGTTCTCGTCGGTTTCGGATTTGCGTTCTTTTCGTCGCCGAACATGAATGCCATCATGACGTCGGTGGAAAAATCGTTTTACGGCCTTGCATCAGGAGTTGTGGGAGTCATGCGACTCCTCGGCCAGATGTTTAGCATGGGAATAACGTCCGTACTCTTTGCTATGTACTTGGGTCCCGTAAGTATCACTCCTGAACTCAACCCCGTCTTCCTCAAATGCTTTCAAAGCGCCTTTATCGTTTTCGGATGCCTCTGTTCGGTCGGCATCCTCGCTTCCCTCAGTCGAGGATCAATCATCAGGAATCAGTAGGTTCACTCGAACCATGTATTGGCTGGGTGGCTACCCGGCGCACGTTACGGGTTTTGAGGACTTGTCCTGAAGATCCTTGAGGTTCCCGTATCGATGTCGGTTGAGAAAATCAACGGCATGTGACACAAATTCCTGGGGCTTTTCCTCATACGTGTTATGGCCGCAATTAGGAAGCACGGCCAACTCTCCGTGCAGCAGATTTCGATAAAACGCCACCCCTTGTTCTACCTCGAACAAGAAGCTCCTGTCTGGATAAAGTATGAGGGTAGGGCACGAGATCTTGTTCAACACAGGTCTCAAGTCGAACATCTCCTTGCCGTAGGATCCCCCGAACTTCCTGAACTGCTCAAAAAACTCTTCCGTATTTGCGCCATGCCAGTCCAAAAACTTTGCCCTTGTTCCCGGGGCAATTTGATCAAACGATTTGGTAAACTTCTGTGAATTAAATTGCCATAGAGGCATCGTGCTGTAGCACATGGTGCTTGATATCACCACCGTCTTGACTCGTTCTGGATACGCTGCGGCATAATCCGCGGCAACAACACCGCCCTCACAATGACTGATCACATGAAACGAATCTATCCCCAGCCAATGCCGCAAATGCTCTAAATCTGCTATGCTTTCTTCCCTGAATCTTTCGCTGACGTAGAAATCATAAGGAAACCTGCCCCGAGCAGTTTGCCCATATCCCCTTCGATCGTAACAAACAGTCTTGAATCCTTGTTCCACGAGGGGTGGGACGATCTTGTCCCACATTTTCGAACAGCCGAACCCGTGGTGCATCAGGAAAATGCACTCGCCAAACCCTTGAATGTCATAATAAACTTCTGTTCCGTCTATTTCGGCAAACGGCATCTGCCACCATCCTTCCGAAACCCTGGTTATTTCCTGTGTATGGATACTCAAACACACATCTTTTTCAGATCATGATGTCACTATGTAGCACGGACAAGGAGCATCATCAATAATCAAGAAGCCCATTCACACCGTGCCGGCGCCGACCTTGACGGGATGGGAGCCGGGTGGTACAAGAAAAGGTTCAAAATGTGTGTTGCAGCTTTCCGCTAAAACCATTCCATAAAGGGCTTTTTCAATGCTCACATTTCAGCAAGTGATTATGTCGTTAGAAAAGTTCTGGTCGGACAGAGGCTGCGTGATTCAGCAGCCGTACGACACGGAAAAAGGGGCAGGAACAATGAATCCGGCCACCTTTTTGAGGGTTCTGGGACCGGAACCCTGGAACGTGGCCTATGTGGAGCCTTCCCGAAGACCCACAGACGGCCGGTACGGGGAAAATCCCAACAGACTTCAGCATTATTACCAGTATCAAGTGATCCTTAAGCCATCGCCCTTGGAAGTTCAGCAACTCTATCTCGAATCCCTGGTCTCCCTGGGCATTGATCCGTTGGACCATGACATCCGTTTTGTGGAAGACGACTGGGAATCGCCCACCCTGGGAGCCTGGGGAGTGGGCTGGGAGGTGTGGCTGGATGGCATGGAGATCACCCAGTTTACCTACTTCCAGCAGGCCGGAGGAATCGACCTAAAACCTGTCTCTGTTGAACTCACGTATGGTATCGAGAGAATCTCCATGTTCCTCCAGGGCGTAGAGAGTGTCTACGACCTTAAATGGAATGATGTAGTGACCTACGGAGACATTCACCATCGTTCGGAAGTCGAGGGATCTGTCTACAACTTCGACAGAGCCGACGTGGACCTGCTCATCAAACTCTTCGGCATGTATGAATCTGAGTCGGCAGCACTTCTCGATTTGGAACAACCACTGGTACTTCCCGGATATGACTACTGTCTCAAGTGCTCTCACGTCTTCAATATTCTCGATGCCAGAGGGGCAATCAGCGTGGCGGAGAGAACTGCATACATCCATCGAGTAAGAAATCTTGCTCGAAAAGCCGCCCAAGCTTACGTCGAACAGCGGCAAACCATGGGATTTCCTCTCATGAAAAAATCTTCAGAGAGCGGGTGCCGATGATGAACGGAGAATTTCTACTGGAGATTGGTACCGAAGAGATCCCGGCAGGGTTCGTGAAAGTAGCCTTGGAATCTCTTGAAAACCTCTTTTCGAAAGCCTTGGACACGCTGAGAATCGATCACGGGCCTTTTCATACGTATGCAACCCCAAGAAGAATAATTATTCATATTGAGAAGGTCGAAGCCCACCAACAGGACAGGGAAATAGAAAAGACGGGTCCCTCCGTCTCGTCGGCGTTCGATGAGCATGGCAAACCCACTAAGGCAGCCATCGGATTTGCCAAGAGCCAGGGAGTGGATGTGACGGATCTCGTAAGGGTTTCGACGAGCCGTGGAGAACAACTTGCCATTCGAAAGGTAGAATTGGGCCGGCCGACAATCGAGGTTCTCTCCATGGTCATTCCGGATATCATGGAAAAGATGTCGTTCCCCAAGACCATGAGATGGATGGATCTCGACGTGAGGTTTGCCAGGCCCATTCACTGGATCGTGGCAATGCTCCATGGAGAGGTAGTCCCATTCGCCTACGGAAATATTCAAAGTGGAAAAACCAGCCGGGGACATCGTTTTGTCGGCCCAAAACACTTCGAAGTCACGTCTTTTGAAGGTCTGAGGACATCCCTGGAAGTACACGACGTAATCCTGGATCCCAAGAAAAGGCAGGAGAAAATAATCCAACAAGTCATGGAGCTGGCAGGCTCCCATGGACTCCGAGTCTTTGATGACCCCGACCTTCTGGAAGAGATCAACTTCCTCGTAGAAAGCCCGCATCCGGTCATGGGAGAATTTTCAGAGACCTTTCTTGAACTTCCCGCTTCAATCCTCATAACGTGCATGAAAAAACATCAGAGATACTTTGCATTGCAGGATGGCAAGGGGAGGATAGCCAACAAGTTCATTGCCATCAATAATACGCCCGTTCGTGATCTTCAAGTCAGCATCAATGGGCACCAACGGGTGTTGAGGGCCCGATTGGAGGATGCCCGCTTCTATTTCAGAGAGGATCGCAAGACACCGCTTTTTGAGCGGCTCGAGGCCCTTAAGGGCGTGGTGTTTCACTCAAAGCTCGGAACCGCCCACGAAAAAGTTCAGCGATTCACTCACATCGCCAAGAAGATCTCTGAAATTATGGCTCCCGACAAAGAGAATCAGGTCGAACGTGCGGCTCAGTTGTGCAAATGCGATTTGGAGACCGGCATCGTGTATGAATTTCCGGAACTACAGGGCATCATCGGCAGCTACTATGCCAAGAAAGACGGTGAATTGGAGGAAGTTGCCACTGCGATCAGAGAACACTATCTGCCTGCCTTTTCCGGCGACAACCTGCCCCAGGGCATTATTGGAGCAATTGTCTCCATCGCAGACCGCATCGATACAATTGTCGGGTGTTTCTCGGTTGGAATTGTCCCAACGGGCACGGCAGACCCATACGCTCTGAGAAGGCATGCCCTGGCAATTATACAGATATTGATCCAGTGGGATAAATCCCTGGACCTGACTTTTCTTATTCGAGAAGCACTCGCTCAGTTGGGCCCCTATAAAGTCCGTCCCAATGAAGAAATAACCCAAGATGTCGTAGAATTCTTCCGCACTCGATTCATCAATTTTCACACGACTCGAAACTACTCTCTCGACGTGGTGGAGGCTGTGGTACGGTCCGGATTTGACGATGTGGTGGATGTTCGGAAACGCGTCGATGCATTGAGTGAATGGAAAAAACGGGACGATTTCGAATCCATCGTGGTGGGTTTCAAGAGAGTGAGCAACATACTCAAAGACGCCCAGCCCACGGCCCT
>JAUPKT010000045.1 GCA_030837305.1 Thermodesulfobacteriota bacterium | reverse complement strand
TCCGGATATCAACCATGTGCGCCATGCCCTTGAATGCGCTGAGTTGATGGTAGTTATCGACATTTTCCGTACCGAGACTGCCGAATTGGCACATGTCGTGCTTCCCGGAGCATCCTTTGCGGAGAAGGACGGGACTTTTTCCAATACCGAACGAAACGTGCTCAGAGTGAGGAAGGCGGTAGAGCCTGTGGGAGATTCTCGGCCTGACTGGCAGATCATTTGCGATCTCTCCACGCGATTCGGGCTCCCCATGCATTACGAGTCCCCTGAGGCCATCTTCGAGGAGATAGCCCAAGTTACCCCGAGTTACGCCGGTCTAAGTTATGAGAGGCTTGAACACGGCGGCATCCCATGGCCATGCCCCTCCAAGGATCATCCGGGAACCCCCATCCTGCATAAAGACCGTTTTACGCGAGGCAAGGGTCTCTTTCATGCCATAGAATATAGACCGCCCGAAGAACTCACCGACGACGAGTTTCCTTTGCAGCTCACCACCGGGCGCTTCTTCCCGCATTATCATACGGGCACCATGACACGGAATTCCCCTACGCTCCATGAGGAAATGCCGGAAGGCTATGCGGAAATACACCCCGAGGATGCCGCCAGAATCGGCATCAAGGTCGGTGAATATGCGCGGATCCTCTCAAGAAGAGGCGAGGTAGTCACCCGGATGGTCCTCACCGATACCGTGGACGAAGGGACCATATTCATGAGTTTCCATTTTATGGAAGCCAATGCGAATTTCTTGACCAATCCTGCGCTGGATCCGATATGCAAGATTCCGGAATACAAGGTGTGCGCGGTGCGGGTGGAAAAGCTAGCCGGTGAACAAGCCCAGACGACTGCCGCAGCGTCTTAAATCGTTGTAACGGAGTAACCTTACCATCATTCTCGAGGCCGGTGGATAGTACATTTGCTTTGTCATCCCGGACTTGATCCGGGATCCAGGCTATTCCTGGATTCCCGCTTTTGCGAATTCGCGTTAAGTTAAGGGTGCTGCGTAATAAGACCTCTTGTTGAGTCGAATCAATACGCGTTGTATGCGATACACGCGCGCAGAAGGTGACATTTTTTCGCGGCGAGCATTAAAAGAGCTTCCCTCCCTTTGCGGTTCTTATTAAGAGAACCGCTCAGAGAAAGATCGGAAAGGAGAGAAGCTCTCATGCAAGACCATGCTACAGAGCGGTTGGGACCGCAAGAAAAAATCAGCGGCAGGGATTTTGCGTCAAAAGACAAGACGTTGCCACTCCCGTCCACATTCCGGTTAGGATTGGCCCCAGAGGAAATCAGGAAGATTGCCCTGAGATCAGGCTTTATGAAACGACGACCTCGAAAGATCCATCCCACGGCCTTTCTGCAAGCTCTTGTCATTATGAGCGTCATGCCGGTCTTTTCCTTGCGGGCGTTTGCAATCCAGTTGGGCATCCTGACTCACAACACTGTCAGTAAGGTAGCTATCTTCCTCCGGCTGAAACCGAAAGCCATTACGTTTGTAAGAGAAGCACTTTTCAGCTCAGTTTCGGCCACGTCCCGGCTCAGAGAAGAAATCGGTAAGGGAGTGTTCGCCTTTTTCCATCGTGTCTTGCTCCAGGACAGCACCAACCTGTCTCTTCCTCCGAAGCTAGCCTCTTGTTTTCCAGGCGCCAGAAATCGATCGGGCAAAACCAGCGCATCAGTTAAGCTTCAGACCATCTACAACGCCCTCAACGATACACTTGTTTCCTTTCAGCTTACTCCCTACGGATGCAACGACCAATGTGCCTCTCCTTCCATCTTGCATCTTATCCAAGAGAGGGATCTGGTGATTCGTGACTTGGGCTACTCTTCCCTTCGTGTCTTCAGAACCATTGGTGAGAAGAAAGCGTTCTACTTGAGTCGCTACTCTCATAAGATAGCCCTCTTCCATGACACCGGAAAACGCTTTGATCTCCTCGGTAGTCTGAGAAGATACGGGACCCTTGACGATACACTCCTTGCCGGCAGCCAGGAAAGACTCCCCGTTCGGGTAGTGGCCATTCCGGTCCCTGAGCATGTCGCCGGGGAAAGAAGGAGAAAACTTCTCCACAATCGAGACAGACGGCTCAATCCCAATCCAACCCATCTTGCCCTTCTCGGATGGGAAATCTTTCTCACCAACGTGCCCCAAAATATCTGGGATGCCAAGACGGTGTGCCTCATCTACGGGGTGCGTTGGCGCATCGAAATCATCTTCAAATCCTGGAAAAGCCATTTCAAGATTCATACGTTTCATCACCCCACCCCTACCGAGGTGGAACTGCTCATCTACGCGAGACTCATTTATATTACGCTCTTCCACTCCTGCTTTTTCACCCAGCTTGCTGCCTTCGTGTATGAACAGACCGGACAACACCTCAGCCTGCTTAAGGCTGCCGACTTCTTTAGCCAACGCATCCTGCCGGGTCTGTTGATCGCAGGCAACTATCACCTCATCGTTCAACAGATCATCAAACACTGCACATACGAAAAACGAAAAAAAAGGAAAAACTACGGGCAAATCCTCCAAATCCTCTTGGAAAACTCATGATCAAAAACTCCTTAACTTAACGCGAATTGGCTTTTGCGGGAACGACAGGCAAAGTTGACGCTTCCCGAATCCGCTGTTCCTTTCAGTGACCCGTTCTAACCCTCCACCCCAACTTGCTTGGCAAAATCGGCATGCACTGGATACCCCAACGCCATTGCCTTCTGAAGATGGTCCCTGCAGCGCGCCATGTCCCCTTTGTGAAAGAGTGAAACAGCCAGGTTGTTGTGTGCGAGGGCCGACTGAGGATCAATCTCAAGGGCCTTCTCATTGTGGATGACGCTCTTATCCACATCACCCAAAGTGAGATACGCGTTCCCAAGGTTGATATGAGCGTGAAAGGCCTGAGGGTTGATGTTCAAAGCCTTCTCAAAGCTCTGGATAGCCTGCTCAGGAACGCCTTTGTGCAAGAATGCAATGCCGATATTGATGCAGGCCTCAAGAATGTCCGGCCGAAACTCCAGCGCCCGTAAGCTCTGATCTATGCATCCGTCATAATCTCCCTGCTGAAGCAGAATGCCGCTCAAATTGACCCTGGCTTCCAGCAAGCCGGGTCTGAACTTGAGAGCCGTCTTAAATTCCGAGATAGCTGCGTCCCATTGTCCGATGCGGGCCAACGCAAGTCCCAGGTTGTAATGCGCATTGGCAGAAGAGGGCATGGCTTCAACTATTTTTTCAAGCTTCTCAATCAGATCGTCATGAGCAGGACTATCAGTTTCCCCTCCACGGGGAGTTGTTTGTTCCATCTTGCCTCCTTAAGACCGAGTATTCTAAATTTTAGAGCGCCAACGAAGAGCGGTCAAGACTGCATGACATTTGCAACTCGTTCCGATCACACCGTCGAACCCCACGAGATCCTCGAGAAACTCAAGCAAATCGGTTCTCCGATAGCCCCCAATCCCTGGGCATAGCTGGCGGCTCACGAGAATTTTGAGGGCCTTGCCGTGAATAAAAAGATTCTCAAGCGCGGCAAAAAGAGGTTTTCGTGATTCGCCGGTCACGGAGCACTCAGGCCCTTCTTCACAGTCGTCAGGGCACAAAAAATCCGCGTAGCTGCACCACAAAGTGGCAGGGTCAACCCGGTATGGGTTGGGAACCAATGACGAAACCTCCTCCAGCAGCGCAGCCTCTTCCAATTCAGGAAAACGCCTCATAGCCACACGCGCCAACAAGTGAAAGGGAACAGTCGGTATAATCCATTGCCCCTCGTGCCGAGATGTGATCAGGTCCGTCACAAATTCATCAGCTTCCGCTACTATCGCTCGGCTGTTTGACGGGATATTGGATTCAGCGAACTTGGTTGCGTCCCGATCCACAAGAACAAGGCACTCCCTGGGATAAAGATCTTTTAAGCGAGATGCAGCCAGTTTCCCAAATTGTCCATAGCCCGCTATGACGAATGCCATTTACCGAAATCCCATGACGACGCGATCCTTGCCTGCCAGGTCTTTCATTACAGACACGCTTTCAATGCTGAATGAATTCGAGAGAATCTCAGAAACCATGGCGGATTGACCGTCGCCAACCTCCAAAGCAAGTACTCCTTGGGGCTTCAGAAAGCGACCCGCATCACGACCAATCTTTCTGATGAAGTCCAAGCCGTCCATACCACCGTCAAGTGAAGACAAGGGCTCGAAGAATTTTATCTCCGGCTCAAGAGTCTCAAT
>JAUPKT010000358.1 GCA_030837305.1 Thermodesulfobacteriota bacterium | reverse complement strand
TGAGCCACTCGAGCAGTCATGCCGGGGATGGAATATGTGCCTCCTCCAAGAAGGCCCCTCTCTCCGCAAGGGACGAAGGTCGATCCGTCGGCCTTTCCCACTGCTCAATCGAAGCAGGATTTTTCGGCTGAAGCGGGAGTCGGTCTGTCACGGATTTCGTACGAAGCAGGCGAAGAGCCATTGCTTGCAAATAGTGAAGCCGAAGCAGAGTACGCTCCCCGCATCGAAAAGCTCATCACGGATAGTTTCAGGCGTATCCATACGGTTCCGTTACGGAAGAGATTAGCAAGCCTTGCTCGCAGGATGGAGAAGATTCAGAAAGACGGAGCCAGATTGGAAACGTATATGGCTAACCAGGAGAAAGGGGAACTACTAAAAGCAAACCTCAACAAACTGAGAAAAGGGATGAGACGCATTGAATTGCCAGACTGGATGGGCGAAGGGAAGGTAACCATTGATCTCGACCCCGTTTTGGACGGTATCCGAAACATGCAGAGGATTTTTGCTAAGGCAGCCAAAGGCAAACGTGGTATGGTGATGGTTTACAAAAGGATGGAAGACAGCTTGGCTGAGAAAATGGCTCTCGAAGACCTCTTGTTTCTTCTCCAGGATGCCAAGACCAGCGCAGACATTGAGTCAATAGTGGAGGGCATGGGGCCGGTCTCTGGGCGCCCAAACAAATCACGAAAAGAGAAAGAACAACCCCCTGACAGAGCCTGGGCGAAATGGTATCGGATTTTTGCTTCACCTTCGGGATTTCAAATCCTTGTCGGGAAGACCGCTTTAGGCAACGATTTTCTCCTTCGACATCGAGCGGATTCACATGACTTGTGGTTCCATGCCAAAGATGTCCCCGGTGCCCATGTAATTATGAGAATACCGCAAGGTAAAGTTCATGCAGAAGACGATGCAGAGAAAGCCGCCGCATTGGCAGGATATTTCTCACAGGCTCGATCCGCAGGCCGAGCCGAGATCATCATGACTCAAGCAAAGAATGTGGGGAGAATAAAAGGTCAGTTGCCGGGATGTGTGAAGATCAGTTCCTACAAGACGCTTTTCGCCACCTGGGAAGACTTGGATATCTCCCCTTAACGGCCGGTTCGACACCTCACTTATCTTTGAGGGTCTTCAGAAGCTTCTTGGCCTGTTCGTCGAAGCCCATATCCGGATATTCGTCCAGGATTCTTTGAGCAACCAAGCGTGCAGCCTTGTAATTCGAGACACTGATATACGTTTTGGCTTTATAAAACTCCTTTGCAGCGAGCTTCTGTCGACACTCTCTTATCTTTTCTTCAGCCTTCTTGGTCCACTCGCCTCCGTTAGGATCACCCGCCACAAGTTTAAAAGCGTCCAAGGCAAGGTTGATGGCCCTGCTGTCCAAATCGGTTCCTTTAATTTGCTTGAAGTAGCACATGGCGACGTTGAACTTGGCGCGAGGAACCTCCTTGTCTGCCGGGTAAAGCTCTATAAATTGAAGGTATTTCGAGGTTGCATTCTCGTACGATCCCTGGTCATATGCCGCATCTCCGAGCTTCATATACACCTCGGGGATTTTCGAGTAATCGGGGTGAGCAGACTTGAGCCGTTCCAGGGTCTCAATGGCTTCGCTGTAACTCTTGTCCTTCAATAGTTTGTCTGCTCTACTGAATAACTCGTCGGGTGTGGCGGTCTTTTCCCCGGACCCCTTGTTCCACAACGATAAACAGCCGGTAATGCAGATGAGAGAGACGACAGGTATGAGTAATCTGATCAGGAGCCGCATTCGCAATCCTGGACTTCAGCTTTTGAAAGGCAAATGCTGTTTACCAAGTGGGGGGGCTCCTGTCAAGCCATTGCTAATACGTGCGATGTAATATTCGCTCCGCAAGTCTCTTGAGGGCTGCCTTTTCCTCAGAGTCTGAAAACAGAGCCAGGTGTTTTACGGCATCATTGAGATACGACCTGCTCTTCTCCAATGTCTCTTGTATGCCGCCTTGTCGTTCCAAGAGCCCCTTGATCCACAGGAGTTCCTCTGCGGATACTCGCTTATCCCTTATGATCTGGGAAATCCTCTCTCTCTCCATATCATTCGATTTTTTCAAAGCGTTAATGAGCGGTAATGTGAGCTTTCCCTCGGCAATGTCCTTGCCCGGCTCTTTGCCCATGGTAGCCTTTTCCGATCTGTAATCGATGACGTCGTCCGTCATCTGAAATGCAATGCCGAGGCCAAAACCAAAGGCGGCTAATGCGTCTTCTTGATCCTGACCCAGTCCTCCTAGAATCGCACCCCCTCTGCACGCTGCTTCCATCAGCACGGCGGTCTTGTCGGTAATGATACGGATATAGTCTTCTTCCGTGATGTCCATGTTGCCTATGTTCATCATTTGGAATAGCTCACCCTCGCTCAAACGCTCGGTTGCCCGCGAAATTATTTCCAAGATCCGGATGTTTCCAATGGAGGTCAAGGCACTGAATGCCTTGGCCAGAATAAAGTCACCACCTAATACACACATCTCGTTTGACCACAGTGAATTGGCTGAAGGCTGCCCCCTCCTCGTATCCGCTTTGTCGACCACATCATCGTGTAATAGCGTCGCAGTGTGAATGCACTCAATTGCCCCGGAAAGCTTCACTGCATCCGGCCCTGTATAGCCCCCCATTCGGGCTGAGATAATCGCCAAGTGTGGACGTATTCTCTTGCCCCCGCTGTTCATAATGTGGGAGCCTATCTCAAAAGCAACTGGTACCCTGCTTTTGAGCCGGCCGATGAGTTCTCGCTCCAGCTCTTCCATGCGTGACCGTATAGAGTCAAGAAGGTCCAATGGATTCACACCTCGTTTCAGTTTGCATTCTTGTCATCGGCTCTCAAAGGATTTCACGTTTCTGTGTTGTTCATCTCAGAAGCGTAAAGGGCTGCACCGAGTGCTCCGATAATCTGCGGATTGTCAGGCACGCATACAGGCTGGTCTATGTGTTCCCTCAACATGTCCGC
>JAUPKT010000357.1 GCA_030837305.1 Thermodesulfobacteriota bacterium | reverse complement strand
AGCGGGGCGAAAACAAGTGGATCGTCGTGTCCTTTGACCAGGCCATCAAGGAAATTGCGGAAGGAGGAAAAATCTTTGCCCATGTCCCCGGAGAGGCCGAACGAAACGTAGAGGGTCTTTCAAGCATAGCAGTCCTTAAAGATCCAAAGGTCGCCAAGGCCATGGCCTCAGATGTTAAGGCCATACTTGCCGAAAAGGATAAAGATAAGAAGAAGTCGTTGGTGGAGGAGTTTAAGCAAAAGCACGCGTCGGACTTGGACAAGCTCATAGACCCAAACCACCCTGACTTCGGGCCGAAGAACAATCAAATAGTGGTGGCCTGGGGACGCCTCAAATCGGGGCGCAGTGATCTGTACAAGAGATTTGCCGACGGCCTTGGCACGACAAACGCCCATGGACACACAACCGTTTGCCAGGGATCCCTGTATTTCACCTGCAAAGCCATTAGTGAACAATATGTGGACGGTAAGTTTACGGACGGCCAGAAGTTTTACTGGCAGGCCGATACTGAAAACAGCAAATTTGTGTTTTTTGTCGGAGCCAACCTTTTTGAGGCCAACTACGGTCCTCCAAACAGATCAGTTCGCCTGACAAGCAATCTGGCAAGCGGTTTCACCAGAATAGCAGTCGCTGATCCGAGGTTCAGCAAACTGGCATCAAAGGCGTGGAAGTGGTTGCCCGTGAAACCGGGGAAAGACGCTGCATTGGCCGCAGGTATGATTCGTTGGATACTCGACAACAAGCGCTATAACGAGAAGTTCTTGGCAAACGCCAACAAGGCTGCTGCAACCGCTTCGGGTGAGAAGAGCTGGACCAATGCTTCCTGGTTGGTGGAAATCAAGGATGGGAAGCCCGGCAAGCTTGTTAGAGCTGCAGATCACGGTTTTGCGCAGGCGGAAGTCAGAAAGGCAAAAGATGGAAAAGACTACGAAGAGAAGTTCTTCTTGGCCATGGTTCAGGGTGTGCCGACAGCCATTGATCCCAACGACACAAATAAGCCGGTACAGGGAGACCTCTTTGTGGATACCACTCTGCCGAATGGGACCCTTGTCAAGAGTGGTTTGCAGATAATTCTGGACAATGTCAAAGAAAAATCTCTCGAAGAGTGGGCGGAGCTATCGGGCGTCAGGGAAACAGATATGGTGGACGTGGCTCGGGAGCTTACCAGTCATGGCAAGAGAGCTGCGGTCGATATCCACAGAGGACCCGCTCAACACACAAACGGTTTTTACAACGTGCTGGGCTGGATGACACTCAATATGCTCCTTGGCAATTATGATGCCAAAGGGGGCATGTGCAAAGCCACTACCTATGACACCATGGGAAAGGGCAAACTGTACGATTTGAAAGCCCATCCCGGCAAAATAGGGTCATTCGGTATAAGCTCTATCCGCCATGGCGTGGATTACGAGAAGACGACTATTTTTGAGGGTTACCCGGCCAAGAGGAACTGGTATCCCCTGAGCAGCGACATTTACGAGGAGATCATTCCGTCCATTGGTGATGCATACCCATATCCCGTCAAGGCGTTGTTCATGTATATGGGAGCACCCACCTATTCCCTGCCTGCCGGCCAAACCAACATAGCAATCCTCTGCGATCTTGAACGGCTACCCCTTTTTGTGGCCAGCGACATACTCATTGGAACAAGTTCCATGTACGCGGACTACATATTCCCGGACTTGTCGTACCTCGAGCGTTGGGAGTTCCAGGGAAGTCACCCGAGCATGCCGTGCAAGGTTCAGCCCGTAAGACAGCCTGCCATGGCCCCTATTCCGGAATCCTGCCAAGTCTTTGGCACACAGATGCCGATCTGTTTTGAGAGCCTTCTGTTTGGAATAGCCGAGGCATTAAAGCTTCCCGGGTTTGGGGAAAATGCCTTCGGTCCCAATCTGCATCTCAAACATTTCGATGATTTTTATATTCGAGGGGTTTCAAACTTGGCGTTCGGAGAAAAGCCCGACGGGTCAGAAGCGCTTCCTGATGCGGATGACCGGGAGATGAAGGTGTTCCTGGAGGCCAGGAGGCACCTTCCAAAGACGGTTTTCGACGAGGAGCGCTGGAAAACGATAGCCGGAGATAAACTCTGGCGTAAAGTAGTGTATGTACTGAATCGAGGTGGACGTTTTGAAGACCATGCCAAAGCCTACAAAGGGGATTGGCTTGCGCATCCTTACGGGAAACTACTGAATCTATACCAGGAGAAGACGGCATCAACTATTCATGCGGGAACGGGCAAGAAAAACGCGGGATACGCCCAGTACATACCCATCATGGACTTCCACGGAAAAGAACCGGATGAACTCCGGAAAGGACACGATCTGGTCCTCATAACACATAGGACAATAGTACATTGCAAGAGTCGAACTATTACGAACCAATGGTTGCATCCGCTCATGCCGACTAATTCCGTCTTGATAAATCCCTCGGACGCCAAGAGGCTGGGGCTTAAGGAGGGGCAGCAGGTCAAAGTCGTGAGCGCTACCAATCCATCAGGCAACTGGGAGCTAGGAACCGGCACCGTAAAACCAATGACTGGAGGACTGAAATTCACTCAGACCATGAGACCGGGAATCATCAGCTTCGCCCTTGGCTTCGGTCATTGGGCTACCGGGGCAGCGGACTTCTCCATAGACGGCAAGACGATCAAAGGAGATGCCAAGCGAGCGACCGGCATACACGCCAATGCTGCCATGTGGATTGATCCGGCACTCAAGAACACGTGTATGCTGGATCCTGTCGGCGGAAGTGTCAGTTTTTATGATACTCACGTGAAACTTGTTCCTGTCGGTACGTGACTGTGATCGGAGCAGTGCGGGAAGGCCAAGAGTTATAGAAGACTGAAGTGATAGCGCGTGTGCCCTTGGGCGACTTGTGCATGCCGCGTGGGACTTTCAAGGCCAGTCGTTGGCGTTTAGATCGCAGAAGTTGAACGTGAGCCCTGTACCATAGTCCCATGTATACGGTATGGGGTAGAACGGAAATTCAATCCCCAGCTCGCGGCTCATGAACTTGTCCCACTTGAACGGATCCTTGACACCCCGGGGCGGTGGTTGTGGAAAGAAGCTCTGCGAGTAGTATCCTGATCCATAATAACCTGGGGGATAATGCCGAATAACAGGAAAATCGACGTCATGGGCCCAAACAGTCCATGACGCGACTGCGAGGACTATTGAAACTGCCAGAGCGGTGATTACTTTGCGAGTTGCCACGGGATATCTCCGGAAACAGGGATGAGATTAGGCAACACTATTGTACAAGGACCGGACCATTTTCGTCAAACAATAATTGTGATTATAAAGGTTTTTATCTACTTCTTAATCTGATTTATAGT
>JAUPKT010000356.1 GCA_030837305.1 Thermodesulfobacteriota bacterium | reverse complement strand
TGTTCCTTGACAAGGGTGATGCCAGGCATGCGTTTCAGCCGATCGGCAGCGGCGACGTCCATGCCGCACTGGATTTTATGACGGAATACATGATGGATCGTTTCGGCACAGCAGTCATCTCTCGAGTGGGTCCAACATTTGCCGATAGCACGGTAGACCCGAACAAGTATCAGATCATAGAAGACCGTGACAACAGCGACTATGTCTACCTTTGTGAGGAACTCATAAATCTGGCGGGAAACCGTTTCCACAAAAAGAAAAACCTATTGAACCAGTTCCTGAAGAAGAACGACTTTCAATACGAGGAGGTTGGTCCGGAACTCGTAGGCAAAATCCTCGAGTTGCAGGAGAACTGGTGCGAAATCAAGAGATGTGAAGAAGACGCGGCTCTTCTTGACGAGGATCGAGCTGTGTACGAGGCATTGAAACAAATGGATATGCTCCAATTTCGGGGAGGAGCAATCGTAATAGACGGCAAGGTGGAGGCATTTTCCTTGGGTGAGATGCTTAACCCCGATACAGCGGTGATTCACATTGAAAAGGGGGATCCTTCGATAACGGGGATTTATGCTGCCATGAACAAACTATTTTGTGAGAATGCCTGGTCCCATGCCAAATTCATTAATCGTGAGCAAGACTTGGGAATTGAGGGCCTCAGAAAGGCCAAACTCTCTTACAATCCCCATCGTATTGTCACCAAATATACGTTGGTGCCGAGGTGAACGCTGTCTTTCTACGAAGGACCAACATGCCTCGGCAACGGTCCAAGAAATCGTGTTCCGTACTGACGCAAAGCCAACAAGTACACGGCCAAGGTAACCAACACTGCCGGATGCAGTGATATCAAAGACTCAAGCACGGTAAACAGACCGAAGCAAGCAGCACCGAGGACCAGCGGAAACAAGAAGTCCGTCTCCTGAAGAAAACCAAACTTGACTCTGCAGTAAAGATATGTCAGGGCGGTCATCAAGAGCTTAGTGAAGATGATCACCAGGCAGCCACCTAGTAACCCAAACGAAGGTACTAGCGCTACATTGAACAATAAGTTCGCTATGGCCGTTACTATAGAAAAGACTAACAACATCTTCACCTTGCCTGCCACCATCATCAGGTAGGCAAACAGATTGGTCCCAAAAGACAATACAATGGTCCAAACAAGGTACTGTTGCATCCAAACAGCATCCTTGTATTCACTTGGGTAAACCAATCCTATAATAAGAGCGCTTTCTGCATGCATCACAAACATTATGGGGAGTCCAAACGCAAAAAGCCACACACCTGTCGCCTTGACCAACCTCCCGGACCTGTTCCGGTCTTTCCCCCAAAACGCTGCCAATAGAGGGAAAATTACCCAGCCCAGAAACTGCTCTGATGCCAATACCGAGATTTCGTCTATAATGTTGAACGTTGCGCTGTAATATGCAACACCGCTCAATCCGACGTAACTCTCCAAGAAGAAAACATTTGTCTTATTGTACAGAATGCCCAGGATTTCGATGAGGGCAAAAACGCTCGCAGCTTTAAAAACCTGGCCGACCGCAGACCACTCAGGCCGAAATATCCAGCTCGTCGAATATTCCCTGACATGCGCAGCCATCCCATACCCAATCCTCACAATTCCCGAAATAATTTTGAAAAAACTTATAACGATCAAGTCAAAGCCCAGGGCAGCTACAACAAAACCGTACACATAAGAAACGACGCAACTCACTATCTTGATTCGTGCTTCTTGAACCTGTTTCCCTCTGACTCTGAAATCTGCGAAAAAAGTCTCCGCCAAAGCTTCTAGGGCAAACCCCAAACAGACCACGACGAGAGCTATGGTTACTCCCTGAGAAAATCCTCTATAGAAGCCGCTGGCAAGAACGGCAAGCATACAGGGGATAAAGAGCCCCAACTTAATTATGTTAACCCGATTCAGTATGGTCGGCGCGTCATCGGGCGGTGCGTTGCTGAGATCGGAGACGAGAGGATAATACAAACCGAATTGTACTATCTTCATGACCACTATCCCTGCGGCGAGGCTATACATTATGGCGCCGTAAACAGTTGAATCAAGCCAAGCCAGATAGAGGAAAAAGATAGTGTTGAAAACGCCGTCTACCCCTTGGGCGGACAGCAAACTCATAAATCGCTTGCGAATACCCTTCTCTGAGGGCACACTTCGCTCTTGCGAGGATTCGGAAACCATAAACGCTCTCGTGGGTTATTAATGCAGTGATGATGAAACGACAGGGAACACTAACATCGAATCAAGTCCGTGGGAAGCCCTGATATCAATTCTCGATTCCACAAGACTCCATGCATGGAACAGAATGTTTAAAACCAATTCTCAGGATTTTTCCTGCTCACCGGGAAGGACTATTTCATGCGGGCTACATGAGCATCCGGCATCGCAATCCTGGACCTTTTCTTCCCATTCTGCACACATGTCCGTGTCACGAGCCGGTCTGGCCTCCACAATCTCAAGATCGTATTCCAGCGACAATCCAGCCAAAGGATGATTACAGTCAACCACTATGGAATCATCTCTGACTTCCCGTATGATCACCGTGTCAGGTGCAGCAAAATTGTCGCTCACCATGGGCAATTCCATGCCTGGATACGGCTCAAGACCCACCGGAAAGCGAAAGTCTTCTCTCTTTTTTTCAAAAACCAACTCGTCGAAACGTTCGCCAAAACCCTCATGAGGAGGTACCACAAACGAAAGCTTATCTCCCAACCGGTGCCCTAACAAGCGTTTCTCGAGTCCGGGAATCACATGACCAAAACCGGTCACAAAATCCATGAGTTCCGGACTTGGGGCCCCCTTAAGTATCGGGCCCCCGACCACTTTGACGCGGTATTGGATTTTCACATAATATTTTGAATCAAGTATTCCAGAATCCCTTGTCACAATTGGATCTGTCATTCGTTTTCTCCTCATCTCTTCCAACATCGGACCAGGTGCCCTGATCTTTTCAACTCCAGTTCGGGTGGTTCGTTACAAATGGAGGCGACCTCCCCACACCGATCCTGAAAAGCACATCCTCTGGGTAATCTGCGCAGGTCAGGCACCATGCCCGGAATTACCGGAAGCTTTTGAGTGTCTTTTCCGCGCGCTCTTCGTATCCTCGGTATGGATTTCAACAACCCTACAGTATACGGATGTTGGGCAGAAAAAAACAAGTCGCTGACTGATGCATGCTCTACTATTCTCCCCGCATACATCACTGCTACGCGAGCCGCCATTTCGGCCACTATTCCCAAATCATGGGTAATGAGAACGATTCCAGTCCCCTTCTGTTTTTTTATCTCGTTCATCAATTCCAATATTTGAGCCTGGATGGTCACGTCAAGCGCCGTGGTCGGTTCGTCCGCGAGCATCAGGCTTGGATCACACGCCAAGGCCATGGCAATCATGACCCTCTGGCGCATACCGCCGCTCATCTGATGGGGATAGTCACGAACCCTCTGCTCCGGCGAGGGAATGCCCACCTTCTGCATCATCTCGATAGAAGCGTTCCACGAGTCTCGTTTGGTCAAGCCTCTATGAAGCCGGTACACTTCTCCAATCTGGTCACCAACTTTGAGCACAGGGTTCAGGGAAGTCATGGGCTCTTGGAATATCATAGAAATGTCATTCCCGCGTACAGCCCGCATGTCAGGCTCGGACAATTTCAGTAAATCTGTGCCGAGAAATTCTATTCTTCCCTTCTCTATTCTGCCAGGGCTGGAAATGAGCCTCATGATGGATAAGGCGGTGACGCTTTTTCCGCAGCCGGATTCCCCCACTATTCCAATAGTTTCCCCTTGATCTAAATGCAGATTCAATTCAGATACTGCTGCTGCGGTACCCTCATCTGATACAAAAACCGTCCAGAGGCCCACTATATCCAAGAGATGGTCAGACATATTTCTTCTGGGGGAATTCTGGCGGAACTGCCCTCCCGGAAAATTCTCGCCGGATGTAACTCAAACGTCCAAATGAGGGAGCAAGAAATATGCTCCAAAGAATCCGCTGCCAAAACAGAACAATGAAACCAGCAGCGCGAGCACCAAGAAAGAACTCTTGTATAAAAAAGCATCGAAAGCTGAACAGATCCAAACACCGACAGCAATCAACAACGAAGGGGTCTGAATATCGTATTCAGCATTTTGGCTAACCAAAAGGGGAGTGAAATACAGGGCTACGTTTGACATGAATAATAGCCCGGCTATGATGCGCCCTTTGACTATTTGGCCCAAACCGGGAAATATGAGAGATAACACCGAGGAAAAGACCCGTGATCGACCTCCTGATTGATTTTCTTGCTCCACGCTGCGACCCATTAATCCCTCCAGGGCGTCTTTCCAGTTTGTAAGGGTATAGTGCAACAAATCCGACAAGTCAATTGTGCCATAATGATTTGACATTGTGCTCCTTTGGCGAGAAATCGGCATACGAAATTCTCTCCGGCTCGCGTCTTTGACACACGTTGTCACGAGATGATAAGATACCATTGGTCAGAAAGAAGGTCTCTTGTGCAAGACGAGTACGTGAAAAACGGTAGCATGTCTCCATCCTTGGCGCATTCCTCCCAGAAAGATAGTCTACAAAATACACGCAATAGCACTTCCAATATAACGGGCTTCAAAATAGCCGGTGTCTACTGGGCTTTTTTGAAACGAGCCTTGAGACTCCTCTTTGATGAAAAGAATAGAGCAACGCGAAGAGAAAGACTTCTGAGTCCTGGAGACGCTCTGTTCAATCTCATAAAACTATCTTTCCTCCAAGATACCATGCTGAAATATCGCTATATGGTGCGATTCGGAAAGTCCATTGTCATAGACAGCACCTTCCCGCCCTTTCCGTCGAAAGCATTCGATAAGAGAATAGAGAACTATCTGAACAATCTGGATTTGACTGAAATACCATCGGGAATCGTTTCCATATCCACGACAAATTGCTGTCCATATTCTTGCTCCTTTTGTTCCACGATTGCCCACAGGAATCCTGAAAAAGACTTGGACGAGGATTTGCTCAAAGACACCATAGACCAGGTTGAAGGATTAGGTGTTCCGACCATCATCCTTCACGGTGGTGAGCCCCTTTTCCGCTATGATCGTTTCTTGAGGCTCGTCAAGCACGTCAGTGACGACATTTGCTTATGGATGTTCACAACAGGCTATGGATTGACGGCGGAGAGAGCCTTGGAGCTGAAAAAGAATGGATTGTTCGGTGCTTGGGTGAGTTTGGATCATTTCGATGCCAAGGTTCACAACGAATTGAGGGGGCATCCTCAGGCCTTTGAGAATTCCTGTCGAGCAATACATCATTTCAAAGAAGCCGGAATATACACATGCTTGTCCCTTGTGCCTCCGGATGATCTCCTGGAGCCGGAAAACTTCCTCCGGTATTACGACTTTGCCAAAGACTTGGGCGTTGCCGAGATCCGTATTTTGGAGAGGAAGCCGTGTGGTCGGGAAGTTAATTCTGGAGTTGTCCCCCATAGCAAAGTCTTGGAACAGCTCCAGAAAGACCTGTCCCGCAATCCAAAATATAGGCAACATCCCCCCATCAGTGGACTATCAACGTGGTTGGAAAAGGATTCAGCCCTTGGCTGTCAATGCAGATTTGAGTATCTCTTTATCACCTCGAAAGGAGACGTACAACCCTGCGAGGCCAGCGAAATATCCTTCGGGAATATCTCTGCTGAGCCGTTTCCGTCGGTTTACGGACGCATATGTGCGGCGTTTCCGAGACCGTCAACGGGATGTATTCCCATGGAGATGTTTCCAGAAATACGAAAATATCTGGAAGCTCAAGATGATTTAAGCTCTCCTGACCGGGCAGGCATCGCAACATCGATAATGGAGAGTTTCCGTCAGAGGGGTGATATTCCAGGAGC